>CAMTGL010000011.1 GCA_947071955.1 uncultured Plesiomonas sp. | reverse complement strand
TTACTGATTACTGATTACTGATTACTGATATAGTTGGACAATATCCGCTCACACATTTTTGTGCTGAGCGTTTTTTTTATCCGCTCAGTGATATCCAAAATGCCAAAACCGTATACAAAGGATAAAAAAAGGGAGGCGACAGCCTCCCGTGATGTGTGCGGTTATGCGCGATGGTGCTGTGATGCACCGCGCAGTATCCGTTATTTGCTTTTACGCAGTGCTGCTGCGAGCGCATCGCCCATAGCGCTGTTACCTTGGCTGCTGTCATTGCGGTTTGTGCTGCGGTTTGCGTTTCTACCGCCGGTATGATTACTCCGGCTTGCCGAAGTGCGATCAGTTCGGCCTGACTGCACCGCACTGACATTATTCCGCTCAATGTTTGGGCTACTCTTCGCCCCTGCACTGGCTGGTTGATCATCAAGACGCATGCTCAGAGCAATCCGCTTACGCGCAATATCTACTTCCAGCACTTTCACTTTAACGATATCACCGGCCTTCACGACTTTATGCGGGTCATCAATAAACTTATCTGACAGTGATGAGATATGTACCAAGCCATCCTGATGTACGCCGATATCAACAAATGCGCCAAAATTGGTCACATTGGTCACGGTGCCCTCTAAAATTAGCCCCGCAGAGAGATCATCAAGGGTTTCGACCCCCTCGGCAAAGGTGGCCGTTTTAAACTCGGGCCGTGGATCGCGGCCGGGTTTTTCCAGCTCTTTTAGGATATCGGTCACCGTCGGTAGACCGAAGCGATCATCGGTAAACTCACTGGCTTTGACACTGCGTAGCAGCTCGCCATTGCCCATGAGATCGCGCACCGTTTTACCGGTGGCAGCCAGAATACGTTCCACCACCGGATAGGTTTCCGGATGTACCGTTGAGGCATCCAGCGGGTTTTTACCCTCATTGATACGTAAAAATCCGGCACACTGCTCAAAGGCTTTCGGGCCTAAACGCCCCACTTTTAGCAACTGCTGGCGACTATCGAAACGGCCATGCTCATCACGAAAGGCCACCACATTCTGGGCCAGTGTTTTTGACAATCCGGCCACGCGGGTTAGCAGCGCGACCGAGGCGGTATTCAGATCAACCCCCACAGCATTTACACAATCTTCTACCACGCCATCAAGACGGCGCGCCAGTTGTGATTGAGAAACATCGTGCTGGTACTGACCGACTCCAATCGATTTTGGCTCAATCTTGACCAGTTCAGCCAGCGGATCTTGCAGACGACGGGCTATCGAGACCGCACCACGCAGTGAAACATCAAGGTCAGGGAACTCCAGCGCGGCCAGCTCCGAGGCCGAATACACCGAGGCCCCAGCCTCACTGACTGTCACTTTTTGCGCCTGAATATCGGGATACAGACGGAACATCTCGGCAGTAACACGGTCAGTTTCCCGCGATGCTGTACCGTTACCAATCGCAATCAGCGCAACATGGTGTTTTTGGCACAATTGCGCGACCGTATGCAGCGCTTTATCCATCTGTCCGGTATGCGGGTAGACGGTAGCGGTATCAACCAGTTTTCCGGTAGCATCAACCACTGCCACTTTCACGCCGGTACGCAAACCGGGATCCAGCCCCATGGTCGCTTTTGCACCCGCCGGGGCAGCCATCAGCAAGTCACTCATATTACGGGCAAATACGTTAATCGCTTCGGCTTCGGCCTGTTCACGTACCGTGCCCATCAGCTCGGTTTCCATGTGCAGCAAAATTTTGATGCGCCATGCCCAGCTGATGACCGTTTTCCGCCAGCTATCGGCCGGAGCGTTGTTCAGCATCACCTGATAATGCTCGGCAATCAGGGTTTCACAATAGCTGCTGCGAATGCTCTCTTCCTGTTCAGGATCGGCATTGAGCGAAAGGTTTAACACCCCCTCATTGCGGCCACGGAACATCGCCAGTGCACGGTGCGACGGCACTTTTGCAATCGGCTCGTGGTGAGCAAAGTAATCACGAAACTTCGCCCCCTCTTCCTCTTTACCGGCCACTACCGTTGACACTAATTGGGCATATTTCCACAAATAGGTACGGATTTTCTGCAATAACGGCGCATCTTCGGCAAAACGTTCCATCAGAATATAGCGCGCGCCATCTAATGCGGATTTACTATCGGCAACCCCCTGATCGGCATTGATAAAGGTCGCGGCCAGCGTGTCTGGGTCTTGCTGCGGATTATTCCACAGGCTATCGGCCAGTGGCGCTAACCCAGCTTCAATGGCAATTTGACCGCGCGTGCGGCGTTTTGGCCGATACGGCAGATAGAGATCTTCAAGCTCTGTTTTATTGTCGGTACTGAGTAACGCCTGTTGCAGCGCCTCGGTTAACTTGCCCTGCTCAGTGATTGATTTCAAAATCGTCTGACGGCGATCTTCCAATTCACGCAGATAAATTAAGCGCGTTTCCAGATTACGCAGCTGGGTATCATCCAGACCACCGGTCGCTTCTTTACGATAACGGGCAATAAAGGGTACGGTATTGCCCTCATCGAGCAAGTTAATGGCGGCGCTGACCTGATCGGCGCGGGCGGCAATTTCACTGGCAATAACACGGCTAAAATGATTATTCATAGGCTCAATCGGGGTTCATCAGAGAATTTTGAGTGATAGCCGACTTTTATACGTTTCTGCGTGGCAAAATACCAGCCATCAGGCAGAAGGATATCTGTGAACGTGAAGTCCATTAAGTAAACCAAGGATAAAATGAGCACAACAAAAGCACACTACATCACCCGTGAAGGCTGGCTGGCTCTGGATAAAGAGCTGAAATATTTATGGAAAATTGAACGTCCGCAGGTCACCCAAGCGGTTTCTGAAGCGGCAGCAATGGGCGACCGCTCAGAGAATGCCGAGTACATCTACGGTAAAAAACGCTTACGCGAGATAGACCGTCGGGTACGCTTTTTAAGCAAGCGTTTGGATATTCTCAAAATCATTGATCCGAGCCCACAGCAAGAGGGCAAGGTGTTCTTCGGTGCGTGGGTCACACTGGAAAACGAGCAAGGCGTTGAGAGCTGCTACCGGATTGTTGGAGCTGATGAGTTTGATCCGGCCAAAAACTGGATCTCGATTAACTCACCGGTCGCCCGCGCCCTGATAGGCAAAGTGGTTGACGATGAAATTGTGGTTGAAACTCCTTCCGGCTGCGTCTGCTATCTGGTGCTCGGTATCCGTTATCAGCCGCTTAGTTCAGATAAGCTGATCTGATCAACGCACCTAACATCAATAGCGTGATGTTGCGGACAAAAATCTAATACTGTGCAGGATATCCAACACAATTTGTGTAATATTAATACTGTTGCACAGTAACAGTGATCACTGCAAGCCACATGACAATCGTTCACATAACCATAACAACACGTCATCTCAATCGTGTGATTTACGCCTTGTTACCATGCTTATCCCTCGGTTCGGTTTATAGATTAACTTTGTAACAATTTCCTGTGCAGTAGCTCGCGAATGTTGCATACAATAGACACAATTACGGGTGATAGCTCCAGCATCATCCTATTTTCGGTGTAATGATTTCGCTTTTTTTGGAGTAATAAACATGCAAGAGAATCACAAAATCCTCGTGGTCGACGATGATATGCGCCTGCGCGCACTGCTAGAGCGCTATCTGACAGAACAAGGCTTTGTGGTTCGCAGCGTTGCCAACGCCGAGCAGATGGACCGCCTGCTGGTGCGTGAAAGTTTTCATTTAATGGTGCTAGATCTGATGTTGCCGGGCGAAGATGGCCTGTCAATCTGCCGCCGTCTGCGCAGCCAAGATAACAACATGCCAATCATTATGCTGACAGCCAAAGGCGATGAAATTGATCGTATCGTGGGTCTGGAAGTGGGTGCCGATGACTATCTGCCAAAACCGTTCAACCCGCGTGAACTGCTGGCACGTCTGCGTGCAATTTTACGCCGCCACATCACCGAACTGCCGGGCGCACCATCACAAGAAGAAGCCGTTATTGAATTTGGCCCGTTCCGCCTGAATCTGGGTACCCGTGAAATGTTCCGTGGTGATGAAGCCATGCTGCTAACCAGCGGTGAGTTTGCCGTACTAAAAGCGCTGATCACTCACCCGCGTGAGCCGTTATCCCGTGATAAGCTGATGAATCTGGCTCGTGGCCGTGAGTACAGTGCCATGGAGCGTGCGATTGACGTACAGATCTCCCGCCTGCGCCGTATGCTGGAAGAAGATCCGGCACGCCCACGTTATATTCAAACCGTGTGGGGCTTAGGTTACGTATTTGTTCCGGATGACCATAAAGCATAATGACCAGCTGGCTTCCACGCAGTACGTTTGCTCGTACCCTGCTCATGATGGTGGTACTGCTGCTCATTTGCATGCTCACCACCTATATGGCGGTAATGAACTTTGCGATCCGGCCTACCGTATCGCAATTTAATCGCATGATTGCGTATGAAATTAAGCTAGCAGCCAAAATAGACAAACAAGCCTCGCCCAGTGTGCGGCAAATTCTGCGCAATGAGCTAGCTTCTGATCTGGATATCCGTCTCTATAGTACGCAAGAGGCACTACTGCTGGGTCTGGCGCAGGCTGAACATTATCCTTTTTTAGATCAAGAGTTTACGCGGCTGTTTGGCACTTATGTGGATGTTAGGTTAGAAACTGGCTCTGAGTTTTTTGTACTCTGGCTGCATGACCCGACCGACAAAAACAGTGACCTTTGGTCGCGCATTCCCTTAATCAAGCTGCGCCAAGAGGCATTTGCGCCACTGTTCCGCTATATCTTCGCAATTTTCATGCTAATTCTGGCCGGTGCATGGGTGTTTATTCGCCTACAAAACCGCCCGTTAATGGAGCTGGAAAAAGCAGCATTACGGGTTGGCCGCGGTGAGTACCCTGATCAGTTACCGGAACAGGGTGCATCAGAAGTTCGTTCGGTGATTCACTCTTTTAACGTGATGAGCAAAGGCATTAAAGCTCTGGCACAGGATAGAAACCTAATTCTGGCCGGTATCAGCCATGATTTGCGCACCCCGCTGACGCGGATCAGGCTAGCAACCGAAATGATGTCGCAAGAAGACGGTTATCTGGCGGAATCCATCAATAAAGATATTGATGAATCCAACGATATTATTGGCCAGTTTATCGATTTTCTGCGCGCACAAAACGGTGACATGCCGACCGAGCAGTATGATCTTAATATGCTGATAAGCGAAGTGGCGACCGCAGAAAGCAACGAAGATCATATGATTAACGTTGAACTGTTCCATGATGTTTTACTCTGCACCATTCATCCGTTGTCGATCAAGCGGGCGATTGCCAACATCATTACCAATGCTATCCGCTACGGAAACGGTATGATCAGTGTCAGTAGCGGTATTGATGATAACGGTTATGTCTGGGCACAAGTTGATGACAATGGCCCGGGCATTCCCGACGATCAGATTGAAAATCTGTTTCAGCCGTTTGTTCGGGGTGATGAGGCACGCGGTAGCAGCGAAGGTTCAGGGTTAGGGTTAGCTATTTTGAAACGCATCATTGATGCGCATCACGGCAAAATCAACCTTAGCCGCAGTACCACTCTCGGCGGGCTGGCTATGCGGATCTCGTTGCCAATCAGCCGTGAAACCGATACTCAAGTTAAATCTGCCTCATAAGACGCAGTCTGCCGTGCAATAATACGGCAGACTGTTTTTCTGTGTGATACAGACTGTCATCAGAACACGCCATGCACTCCCGCTTTCCCCATCATGTTTTCGTACGAAAATCGGCTTTCGGGTGCGGGCGCACTGAGTACCAGTAACGGCAAGCAATCACTTTTCCGTGCAGTGCCATGCGCTTATTGACCGCCGTTAATGCATTCGGAAACGGGGGATAATAGTGCGGACAATCCTCTTTACAGACCCACTCACCTTCAATCAGCGCATCGGCCGACGTGGGCAGCAAATCGGGATCTGGCGTGTGTGGTTCTGCACTCTCCTGCTCTTTTTCATCCTCATCATCACTGACTTGCCACTGTGAGTCTTGCGAGTGCGCATCGACCGCACGCTTGCCCGGCGAGGCGATAACCGCCTCCGGTTGCACAATCCGTTCACGCACCTGATTATCATGCCGCACCTGCTCGGTTGGCGGATTCACCGAGGTCGGCAGCACAGATACCGCCTGATTGGTGGGACTGACATTCATCATGTTGGTCTATTTCCCTGAGCAAATAACAGATCACAGCATGAACACAAGAAGCCGCCCGCAACATGGCAGAACAACGCTCACAGCAGTGCGTTTATGCGCGCAGAGAACGGTGACAAAATATGTCAATTATCTGGGCACAACGCGCCGGTTCAGCAATAAAAGGGGCATGAGCACCTTGAGCAATAATCTCAACGTGTGAGTCTGGCCAGCAGGCATTGGCCTGTGCAATCACCTGATGCGGAACCAGCCCGTCTAACCGGCCATAAATACGCAGCGCCGGTAACGTGAGTGCCGATACACGCTCCCTCAGATCTGTGTCGGCCAACAGATCCAGACCTTTAGCCAGAACTTCGGCAGTAGGAGCGGGAACAGACAGTACCGCCTGTTTCAGATAGCGGGTATCTTGCCGCGCAGTCGCAGTGCCCAGCGTTTGCAATGCCAAAAAACGCTCTACGGTGCGGCTAAAATCGTGCTGCAATTGCAGGCGAAATTGCGCCAAGACCTCCGGTTTGATACCCGGCCAGTTCTCTTGCATCACAAAACAGGGTGATGAGGCCAGCGTAATCAATCCAGCTATTGTCACACCGTGGCCAGATAATGCCGTTTCCGCCGTCATTTTAGTGGCTAATTGCGCCTGTAATGCCGCTTCAGTCGCCACCAGCCCACCGAGTGACCAGCCGACCCAAACCGCATTCGCCGGTGCTTGCTGTAACAGAATGTGTGCCATTTCAGACAGTGACAGTGCACCGTAATCGCTGCTGCGCCCGTAACCGGGTAAATCTACCGTGTGTACCCGATAATGCGAACTGAGTTCCGCCACCAACGGTTGCCATACTTCGGCATTCAGCCCCCAACCGTGCAGCAGCACAATATCTCGCTCGCCCTGCCCCTGTTGTTGCCAATACAGTTTGCTCATCCCCTATACTCTTTTGTTGTGATCTTTTTTTGCGATCTTTGGTTAAACAACCGGTTAACCCCTTGCACGGTCACCACCTCAAGTCTAAAGCAAAAACCATACTGATAAGGGATAACCCAATGCCATGGTGGCCGTTACCGCGCTCATTTATGCTGCCGCGCCTGCTGCACGCAGACACGCGCAGCCCGTGTTTGGTCTGCCTACAACCACTGTATCACCGCCAGCACGGTATTTGCAGCGTCTGTAGAAGCCACTTCCCGTTGATCACATATCCTTGCCGCCAGTGCGGAATTGGCCGATCATGCCCAAACAGCCGCTGTATGTTCTGCCAGGTTTCTGCCCCGCCTTGGGACAGCCTGACGGCAATTGCCGACTACAGTGAACCCTTTACCTATTTGCTGGCAAAGTTGAAATACCGACAGCAGTTTTGGCTGGCCGAGGCGCTGGCTCGCCAGTTATTACTGACGCTGCTCACGGCACGGCGTGAAAACCCCGCACCATGGCCGGATCTGATTTTACCGGTGCCACTACAACGCCAGCGTCAGTGGTGGCGCGGATTTAACCAGAGTGAATATCTTGCCCGAGCCTTGTCACACTGGCTGCAGATCCCGCTCGATTCTGACGCGCTGATCCGTTATAAGAGTAAACGTGCCCAACATACGCTGCGCGCCAGCGAAAGGCGGCTCAACCAGCTCAATACCTATGCCGTGACGAAACCACTGCACGGTTTACGGGTTGCGCTGCTTGATGATGTGGTGACGACCGGATCCACGGTCAGCGTGATAAGCCATGCGCTGCGCGAGCAAGGGGCAAGCCACATTCAGATCTGGTGCTTGTGTCGTACCCAGTAACGCAATCAACGTAAATGCGTGAACCCTGTACTACTCAGGCCTGATGAAAGGGTGTATGATGTTTAACCAAGTAAATCAGTCAACTATTGAGACGAGCCATGATCCGCATTTCTGATGCTGCACAAGCCCACTTCAGTAAGCTTTTGGCACAACAGGCCGAAGGCACTAACATCCGCGTTTTTGTTGTTAATCCCGGTACGCCAAATGCCGAGTGCGGTGTTTCCTACTGCCCTGCCGATGCGGTAGAAGACAAGGATACCGAGCTGAAATTTGCCAATTTTTCTGCTTATGTCGATATCATGAGCGTGCCTTATCTGGAAGATGCGGACATTGATTTTACCACCGACGCACTCGGCTCACAGCTCACCCTCAAAGCGCCCAACGCCAAAATGCGGAAAGTGGCCGATGATGCACCGCTGGCTGAACGCGTAGAGTATGCGCTGCAATCACAGGTTAACCCACAGTTAGCAGCACACGGTGGCCGAGTATCTCTGATGGAGATCACTGATGAGGGCTATGCTATCGTGCAATTTGGGGGCGGTTGTAACGGCTGTTCGATGATTGATGTCACCTTAAAAGAGGGCATCGAGAAAGAGCTGCTGGCACAATTTCCTGAGTTAAAAGGGGTGAAGGATATTACCGAGCATCAGCGCGGCGATCACTCGTTTTACTAAGCATGTAATAGTCAGTGCTTAATATTAAGTGCCTAATATCAATATCCAGTAGCCACAGCGGTGGATAGCAGTGCAGTAATAAGCTCCTACCACCGTTGTGATCATCGGCGCGCAATAGCGCGCCGATCTGTTTTAGTGACTAGCGCTTTAGTAGCTAACACTTTATTAGCTAACGTTTTATCCGTATCCGTAAACGAGAGCTTATCTGTAAAACGTGGTATCCGTACCTCTGTAACCTCCGCTCAGACCTACCCACATAAATAGCCTTGCAGATTACACCTCGCACATTAAACGGGTGCGGCGGTAATACTCGAGTGACACCCCGCGCAGTGCCAAAAATACCATCAGTGCCAACCATAAGGCATGATTTTGCCCATGACCCAGCATGAAACCCACCGCTACAATCAGCGCATAGCCGCACCCCGCCAGCAGCATGCTATTACGCATCTCACGGCCACGGGTCGCCCCGATAAACAGGCCATCGAGCAGATAGCACCACACACCAATCAACGGCAATACCACCAGCCATGGTAAATAAATATTGGCCTGCGACTGCAGCGCGGGTAAATGCGTTAACTGTGCGATAATCTGCTGACCCCACAGCGCATAGGTCAGTGAAAACAGTGCTGCCAAGAGCAGTGATTGTCGGCAGGCCGCCCGCCATACTGTACGCAAGGTTCGCTGATCGCGCGCACCAATAGCGTGGCCAGTCAGTGCTTCAATCGCATAGGCAAACCCATCAAGCGCAAAGGCGGTAAAGGTCAGAAAATTCAGCAACAATGCATTGGTGGCAACAGTATCACCGCCAACACGGGCGCCGAGTACGGTAAACGAGGCAAAACAGAGCTGTAAAACCAGTGAACGCAGAAAAATATCCCGATTTAATGACAATAACCGCCCACTGTTTTTCCGCCATGTAGCGCGATCACCCAGTAATGACCGGATCATTCTCTGCGGTTTCTCACCCCGATTCGATGTGACTTGTGCAGCCCGCACAGTACGCCACACCAAACATAGCCCCATCAGTAAGGTCACATATTCGGCACAGACACTGGCAACAGCAACACCGCGCACCTGCCAGTCGGCATACAGCACCAGTACCACATCCAACACAATATTGGTGATATTACCGCACACCAATAATAAGACCGGTGCTTTCATTTTCTGCATACCCAGCAACCAGCCAAGCAGCACTAAATTTGCTAAGGTGGCAGGAATCGCCCAAAAGCGGATCTGCAAATAGAGTTCAGCATACTCACGTAGCACACCGGAAACCCCGCTGATCGACAGCCCCAACTGGATCAGGGGTTGTTGTAACAGCAACAGTAGCAGACTCAGTAATCCACTGAGCAACAAGGGTTGCCCGAGCGCTTGCAGCAGTGCGGTATTGCTGTTTTGTACCGGCTCAATTTGTATAAGATCAGGTTGTATAAGGTCAGTTTGCACAGGCTGAGTTGGGCCATTTTTATCCTGTGCTCCCTTAGCCTGCGCGGTGATACCGGTGGTACTCATGCGCAAAAAATTGAACATCATGGTTAAAAATGCCAGCACCATACCACCAACAGCTACGGCCGACAGATACACAGCACTATCGAGGTGGCCGATTACCGCAGTATCCACTAACCCCAGCAGCGGAATGGTAATGTTGGAAAAGATCATCGGCAGCGCCAGTTGCCACAAACGGCGGTCAGTCGGTGACCAACAGCGTTGGAGCAGAGTTTGCGGCATCATCGGGGGAGATCTCCTTTTCATCGTTTAATTATCTTGATGTGTTAAGTATTTTCATCACAGCCATACCGCGAGGTTTTATGGCGGCAATAAAAAACCCGCTCATGGCATCACATGGCGGGTTTTAAAGGCAACAGGTGCTGATGACGCGGGCTCATTACATCCAGTTATTGTTACGAATAACCCCGACGGCCAGCCCTTCAATGGTGAGTGACTGGCTGCGCAGATCAATCACTATCGGCGAAAACTCTTCATTTTCCGCATGCAGGAAGACCTGATTACCACGGCGCTCAAGGCGCTTTACGGTCACATCATCATCAACCCGCGCAACCACAACCTGCCCGTTGCGCACCTCTTGGGTTTTATGCACTGCCAGCAGATCACCGTCAATAATACCGATATTTTTCATCGACATGCCATTAACCCGCAGCAGGAAATCAGCACTCGGTTTAAACAGGGTTGGATCAACCTGATAGTGCCCTTCAACATGCTGCTGCGCTAAAATAGGCTCTCCAGCGGCTACGCGGCCAATCAATGGCAAGCCATCATTGGCGGCCTCTTCCGGTTCAACTTCCGCCAGCAGACGAATACCACGTGATGCACCGGCAACAATTTCGATCGCGCCCTTACGTGCCAACGCCTTCAGATGCTCTTCTGCGGCATTCGGTGAACGAAAACCGAGATCACGGGCAATTTCAGCACGGGTTGGCGGCATTCCGGTTTGCACGATGTGATCACGGATCAGATTGTAAACCTGTTGCTGTCTTTCGGTCAGTGGCTTCATCGTCTTATCCTGTTTTTTTATACAGCTATACTGGCAGTATATACAGGAGTTATGGTATTGAACACCCCGTAATCACTATGGCCAGAGAATAATTCCCCAGACCAGTGGCACAAGTGCCAGCGCCACAAAAACCGCCGCCGATCCCATGTCTTTTGCACGGCCAGCTAACTCATGATATTCACTACCAATACGGTCAACCACCGCTTCCACGGCGCTGTTAAGCAACTCGGTAATCAGCACCAGCCCGATCACCATAATCATCAATACCCGCTCGACGGCAGTCACATCAAAATAGAACGCCAATGGCAGCATCACCAGTGTTAAAACCAGTTCTTGGCGAAATGCAGCTTCATGCCGGAATGCGTGCTGAAAGCCTTGCCATGAGTAGATTGCGGCTTTATAGACGCGGGTAAATCCGGTGTTTTTTTGCATGTTACTTCCTCGTTGTCTACATAATCTATGAAGCTGTACGGCCAAACGTTACTATGACTGTGCGGGTGAATCTGATCTTACCAGTTATTTCTGCTATTCTTGCCCGGTTTTGTTGGATGTTGAGGCCCCACACCATGTCTGGTTGGAAGCATATTTATCACAAATTTTTAGATCTGCCGCTGTCATTGCTGGTTCGCAGCAAACTGATCCCCGCAGATCCGATTCGCGAGCTGAACATTGATCCGGCACGCCCGATCCTGTACGTCTTGCCCTATCAGTCAGAGACTGACCTATTAACACTGCGCCGCTACTGTTTAGCACAGCATTTGCCAGACCCGCTGGCCAAGCTCAATATTCATGGCCGACAGTTGCCAAGCTACGTATTTATTGATGAACGACCAACGGTGTTCAAAGACCGCGTGCCAAAGCCTGAGTCTATCACCCTTTTTCATGACTATCTGGATCTGCACCGCGAAGATGCGACGCTAGACGTACAGATGGTGCCTGTTACCGTGTTGTGGGGACGAGCGCCTGGTCATGAAGGGCAATTGGTCTTACCAAAATTACGCCTGCTCAACGGCATTCAAAAGTTGATGGCCGTACTCTGGTTGGGGCGCGACAGTTTTGTGCGCTTCTCTAACTGTGTATCGCTGCGGTATATGGCCGATCAGCACGGTACTGACCAGATTATCGCGCAAAAACTGGCACGGGTCGCGCGGATGCACTTTTCGCGTCAGCGTCTGGTGGCAGCAGGCCCACGCCTGCCTGATCGCAAGGCTCTGTTTAATCAGTTGCTGCACTCAAAAGCCATTGAAAAAGCGGTAGCCGATGAAGTCACCGCAACCGGTGTCTCACCAGAAAAAGCGCGCCAGAAAGCCATTGGCATGATGGAAGAGATTGCGGCCAATTTCTCATATGAGCTGGTGCGGATTGGTGATCGCTTTTTAGGTTGGTTGTGGAATCGGCTGTATCAGGGGATCAACGTCGGTCATGCCGAGCGTGTGCGCCAATTGGCACAAGATGGCCATGAGATTGTGTATGTGCCCTGCCACCGCAGCCATATGGACTACCTGCTGCTTTCGTACGTGCTCTACCATCAGGGATTAGTACCGCCGCATATTGCAGCCGGTATTAACCTGAATTTTTTCCCGGCCGGCCCAATTTTCCGGCGCGGAGGCGCGTTCTTTATTCGTCGTAGCTTTAAAGGCAATAAGCTGTACTCAACGGTATTTCGTGAGTACATGGCCGAGCTGTTTACCCGCGGTTATTCGGTCGAATATTTTATCGAAGGTGGACGCTCACGCACCGGTCGTCTGCTTGATCCCAAAACCGGCACATTGAGCATGACCTTGCAGGCCATGCTGCGCGGGTTACAACGCCCAATTTCAATTGTGCCGGTGTATATCGGCTATGAGCATGTGATGGAAGTTGGCACATACGCCAACGAGCTGCGCGGGGCGGCCAAGCAAAAAGAGAGTGCCGGACAAATTTTACGCACCCTGCGCAAGCTGCGCAATTTAGGTCAGGGCTATGTGAATTTCGGTGAGCCAATTCCTCTGGTCCCCTACCTGAACCAGCATGTACCCCAGTGGCGTGATGCGATAGATCCAATTGAACCACAGCGCCCGCAGTGGTTATCACCTACGGTAAACGGTATCGCGCAGCAGATTATGGTACACATCAACAATGCGGCAGCAGCCAATGCGCTGAACCTGACCGCAACGGCACTGCTGGCCTCTCGCCAACGGGCTCTGACGCGCGATCAACTGCTTGAGCAGCTAGAGTGTTACCAGCAACTGCTGCAAAACGTGCCCTATTCTGCTGATAGCACTGTGCCAACAGACTCCGCCACGGCAATGCTTGAGCATGTGATGACGCTCGATAAGCTGCAGGTTGAGAAAGACAGTCTGGGCGATATTATGTTGTTAGATCGCAAACAGGCGGTACTGATGACCTATTACCGCAACAACATTCAGCACATGCTGGCGCTACCTTCACTGATTGCCAGTGTGGTGATCTGCCAGCAGACCATCAGTCTGGCGCAACTGCACACCACGGTGGCCGGTCTGTACCCGCTCATGCAGGCAGAGCTGTTTATGCGCTATACGCCTGAAGAGTTGGCCGGTGTTGTTGATCAACTGGTTGCTGAGTTGGCTCGTCAGGGGTTAATTGTGCAGCATGATGAGCAGCTGCTGCTGAACAATGACCGCATCCGTCCGCTGCAACTGCTGGCTGCTGGAGTGCGTGAAACGCTGCAACGCTATGCTATTACCTTAACGCTGCTCAATACCGACACGCCGATTAGCCGCGCAGAGCTGGAAAAAGAGAGCCAGATTATTGCGCAGCGATTATCGGTACTGCACGGGATTAACGCACCGGAGTTCTTTGATAAGGCGGTGTTTGCCTCACTGGTCAGCACACTGCAAAGTGTCGGCTGTATTGATGAGAATGATAATGCGGTCACCGAAAAAGTGGTGCAACTCAAAGCGCTACTCAGCCCGCAGTTATCACCTGAAATTCGTTTAACGATCTACAGTGCGCTACCGACTCACCACAGTACACCGTTAGTAGAATAGTGTGAGCAGAGCAGTATTGACCAAAGAGTGCTGACAGAGAGCCAAACAATACACAGACAAAAATGCCCTGATAGATCTCAGGGCATTTTTTTATCAAAAGGAGAGGATAACAATCGGTATATCAGTGCAATAAATAGCTTGCCGCAATACCGACAAACAGTACCATTCCCACATAATTATTGTTTAGAAAGGCCTGAAAATAGGCGCTACGATCGCGCGCTTTCAGTAGCTGCTGCTGGTAGATAAACAGCCCTGCGCTGAGTAAAATTGCGCCGTAATAGAGCAATCCAAGCTGACTCACCATACCCACTAACACCAGTAAGACTAAGGTGGCCAACTGCAACAGACCAATGATCAGGGTATCAAAACGGCCAAATAGAATGGCGGTCGATTTTACACCAATCAGCAGATCGTCATCACGGTCAACCATCGCGTACTGGGTGTCGTAGGCCACTGTCCAACAAATATTAGCAAGTAGCAGCAACCAGCAGCTCGGTGGCAGCAGACTGGTCTGGGCAGCAAATGCCATCGGAATTGACCAGCCAAACGCCACTCCCAATACCACTTGCGGTAGATGAGTAAACCGCTTCATAAACGGGTAGATAAAGGCCAATACCAGCGCCGCCAGTGACAACAAAATCGTCAGAGAGTTAAGCGTCAGCACCAGCAGCAGTGCAACAAAAATCAGACCGACAAACAACCAGCGGGCCTCTTTAGGTTTAATCAAACCACTGGGCAGCGGGCGCGATGCCGTGCGTTTAACATGCCCGTCAACCTTACGATCAGCATAATCATTGATTACACATCCGGCCGCGCGCATCACTATTACCCCGAGCACAAAAACCAGCAAAATCGGCAGCGTAGGTTGTCCGTCGGCCGCCAACCAGAGTGCCCACAAGGTTGGCCAGAGTAACAACAGCGTCCCAATTGGGCGATCCATTCGCATCAGACGCCAGTAAGCGCTCAACTTCTCCCTAAACATGAGCCAAACTCCCCATTAATATACAGGCGCAAAAGGTAAAAAAACTTCAGTGACCAGCAGCGATTGTGCGGCAGTAACCAGCCGTGAGCGGCGTGCCAGTAAGGGCTGATCATCGGCCAGATCCAGTGTCTGAGCCAATGGCTGCGGTAACCGAAGGGTTGCTATCTCCAGTGCTTGCCGCTGCAAATTCGGATCAGCAAACAGTGTCTGGCCGATAGGCTCAGCCCCGATATCCGGCAGATGTTGCCACTGCTGTTGCAGCATCTGCTTAGGGATCAGCGTGCGGGCAAAAATCCACGGCACACCGTCGCAACAGAGCAGCACATCACGCAGCCACAGTGTTGCTTCATCATCAGCATTGTGCTGCATTTTTCCTTGTGGCAAAGCCGATTGCAACAAAGAGGGTGGTGATAAAGGTGATGACGGTAAAGAAAGCCATTCACAGGCCGCTAACTGGCTACGACTGACAAATCCTTCATGACCGACCTTGACATGCAGCGTGCGACAAGATGCCCGCAGACGCTCGGTCATCGAGCCCAAACTGCACAGCCATTGGGTCTGCACTGCCGTAAGTTTACAGGCACTCGCAGGCTGCCACTGTGCATCTAAAGGCAGAATATCTCGCCACAGAGAAAAGTCAGTTTCAAGCAAACTCATGATGATTTCGTAGGTATAATTACCGTATTTAGGGCAGCAAGAGGCGATAATCTGATGATCAGCAAGCATGTTTTTGTGCTGCCTGCTGTATACCAAGGCCGCCGAACTGCCCTGTTAATTTTATTCATTCTATCAGTTAACGGCTCAATTTCCGTTAACAGATTTACCCAGACAGGTCACGCTATGCTCAACTCTCTTCGCCGTATCACTACCCTGCTGCTGATTTTACTGCCACTGTCTGCTGCTTTTGCACAAGATGGCGATGACAGTGCAAGTTCTACCGAAGCGGCTGTATCCCCCTACGAGTATTTATTGCTGGGGGATGATATTGTGACAAATTACCAAACCAGTGGTCGCCAGTTGGGTTTTTTACGGGTGAGCGTCAGCCTGATGGTTGCCAATGCACCATTAAAAGATCAAATTGCGCAGCATGAGCCACAGATAAGAGATGCCCTGATCTGGATTTTAAGCGAGCAGAGTGAGCCGCAGGTTCGCTCACAGCAGCAACGTGAGGCGATACGTAAACAGTGCCTTGAAGCCGTAAATACCCTGCTGCAAAAAGAGTTGGGGCAAAAGCCGGTACTTGATGTGCTATTTACCACTTATATGTATCAGTAATTGCCTATTGTGACAGGAAAGCCGAGCAGAAAAACTGAGCGGAAAAAACAGTACTGAGAAAGGTCATATAGAGAACAATAACGCAGAAAATGGCGTGATACACAGCAATTAGGCTCAGCCAGACACTGACTGAGCCTCTTTTACATCACTCTATACCTCACCCTACAAAAAGCCAAAAGGGTAAACTTGAGTGCCTTATTTTGTTCAAGCGGTCATGACCGGTGAGTGTTCGACTGACACGCTTGAACCGGCCAGATACGTTACCAGTGCAGCTTGCTCGCTGTTGGTCAAATACATGCCGAGCTTAGTGCGCCGCCACAGAATATCCTCGGCAGTCAGGGCCCATTCGTGGGCTTGCAGGTAGTCTACTTCAGCCTGATAGCAGTCATGACCAAAATGCTGTCCAAGCGCGGCCAGAGAGTCAGCCTCCGCTAAAATCACACGGCTACGGCTGCCGTAAGTGTATGCATAACGGCGGGCCATCGTTTCAGGCAACCACGGATATTGCTGCTGCAAATGCTGCGCATAGCTGTCACGACCCATGCCCAAATCGCCGCCCGGCAACACACTTTGCGCCGTCCAATCAGTGCCCATATCGGCAAAGTAGGGCTGCAATTTGTGCATCGCGGCCTGACCGAGCTTGCGGTAGGTGGTCAGCTTGCCGCCAAAGATCGACAGCAGTGGCGCGCTACCCTGATCATCAGAGAGCTCCAGCGTGTAATCACGCGTGACCGCCTGCGCCGAGTCTGACTCATCATCGCACAGCGGGCGGACACCCGAGTAAGTCCAAACCACATCATCACGCACCAGTTGATGCTTAAAATGCAGATTGTAGACCTTCAGCAGATAGCTGATCTCATCTTCATCAATACTGACATCACGCGGTGAGCCATGATATTCAACATCGGTTGTCCCGATAATCGAGAAATCCTGCATCCACGGGATCACAAACACAATCCGCTGATCTTCATTTTGCAGGATATATGCCTGTGGCTCGCTATGTACGCGCGGCACGACAATATGGCTGCCTTTAATCAGGCGAATACCGCGTGGCGAAGCCTCATGCAAGCTCTCATCAAAAAAGGTTTTCACCCACGGGCCGGCCGCATTGACCAGTGCGCGAGCATAGTGGGTCTGGCGCTCACCGGTGATGCTATGTTCAGTCTCGACTCGCCAAAGCGCGTTTTCGCGCACTGCCTGAGTCACCTTGGTACGGGTATGTACTGCGCCGCCCTTTTCCACCACCTGTGCCGCATTCAACACCACCAAACGCGCATCATCAACCCAGCAATCTGAGTACTCAAACCCACGCACCATCTGTGGTTTCAGTACTGAGCTTGCGCCAAAACGTAACCCACAACTTGCCGGTAACGTGGTTCGCTTTCCCAGATGATCGTATAAAAACAGCCCAGCACGGATCATCCATGCGGGGCGCAAATGCGGACGGTGTGGTAGACGAAAGCGCATTGGAAAAGCAATGTGCGGTGCCATTTTCAGCAGCACTTCACGCTCGGCCAGCGCTTCACCAACCAGCCGAAATTCGTAATGTTCTAGATAACGCAGGCCGCCATGAATCAGCTTTGAGCTGGCAGAGGAAGTGGCGCTGGCCAAATCATCGGCCTCAAACAACGTTACCGATAAACCACGCCCAGCCGCATCTGCGGCAATGCCCGCGCCGTTAATGCCACCACCTACCACAATCAGATCTTTGATATCCATGCTCGCCCCGAAAATGTTCGTTATCAATCAAAAACGAGTGTAATCGAAAATAAGGCAGCTATCCATCTCTTAACAAAAATAAAACATCCATATAAA
>CAMTGL010000010.1 GCA_947071955.1 uncultured Plesiomonas sp. | reverse complement strand
ACCGTACGAAAGTACACCTGAAAAACGGCTTTAAACAGGTTACCAAATGGGGTCAGAAATGGGTTCCCGCTCGAAAAATAGATCATCTGATGGAATTGGGTATCCACCTCAATCCAACGCTCTTTATCAAACTGTTCGTCAAGCGCGCGCATCTCGCCCATTAGCAGTGACAGCTGATGCCGGTCTTCCGGTGAGGCGTGCATGGCGGCCATTGAAGCGGCTTTCGGTTCAAGCATTTCACGCATGACATGAAATTCAGCAACCAGTTTCTGTTTGTCATCCTGTTCAGCCCACCAGGTCAGCAAGTCTTGATCAAGAAAATTCCAGTTCCGGCGCGGCATCACGCGCGTACCAATGCGCGGGCGCGGCAATAACATTCCCTTGGAGGCCAGCATTTTTACTGCTTCTCGTACGGCAGTGCGGCTCACGCCGTACATTTCGCCCAGCTCCATTTCGCCCGGTAAAATCGAACCCGGTTCTATTTGGCCGTTTAGCATCTGGCGGCCAATACTCTCTGCCAACTGATACGACAGATTACGCTGAGCCGCTTTTTGATGGTGGTGGTGATTCATGTGTCCTCCCAACCGAATGCGGTGGTGTCATGGTGCAATTATTATGTCGTTATAGGTTTTGCTGTTGTGTTGCAATGCGTGTATCAGCCCATGATCTGGCACATGTTGTTACACGTTGGCTTGTCGAGCACAGTGTGCCGATCTGCGATGCAGGTCAGGCGTGCAATTTCAGCCAATTTTGAATGAAGTCGGCAAATTGCGCTGGTTGGTTGATATCCAGTACCGGAACTGAAAGAACACAAGGCAGAGCATCTGGGGTATCCGTACCCAGCGCGATCAGTTGTGGATCGCCCGGTTCGAGCAGGCTGATCAGTGGTTTTTTTACTGCTGCGCGGTAGAGCATGATTTTAGGGATCGGCTCATGCTTAAACCCCTCTACCAACACCAGATCAAGCGTGGCTGAATCGAGCTGATGACACAATGCAGACAGTGAAGCGGGTGTGCGTGGCGTTTCAGTCATCAGTGCCCAGCGCTGATCACACACTACGATGGTTTGGTCGGCACCGGCTTTACGTAGCTCAAAGCTATCTTTACCTGGTGTATCAACATCCACATCATGGTGAGTGTGTTTTATCAGTGCCGGCCGGATACCTCGCTGACGCAGCAGAGGTAACAGCATTTTTAGCAGCGTGGTTTTACCACTGCCGCTATAGCCGACAATACCCAGTATTGGCAGTGTCATGTATGACTCCCTAAGAGTGACTCTATCATCATACAATTATCGGGAGTGTTTACATTACAAAAAGCGGCTACTTGATCAGAGAAATCAACCGTTACGCAATGTTGCTGAGCAAAAAATAGCATAAGCTTGTGCTCATCTCTCTGCAAAAAGTGCTGTAATGCAGGGATGAGCTTACGGTGTAGCAACGCAAAAACCGGATGCGTCCGCTCACCGTCTGTTGCTATTGCACAATCGGCAGTGCCAACAGCGTCTAACAAGCGTGTGGCTAAATCATGGGGTAATAGAGGGCTGTCACACGGCACGCACACGACCCAGTCGGTTTGTGCATGCTGTAATGCGGTGAGCATACCGGCCAGCGGGCCTTGGTATCCGGCCAGAGAGTCAGTATGTACCGGATAACCGCTGCGGCGGTATTCGGTAAGATGTCGGTTGGCATTTATCAGCAGTTGGCTGACTTGTGGCGCTAAACGTTGTGCAACATGCTGATACAGCGGGTTGCCGGCAACAACGATCAATCCTTTGTCTTTTCCTCCCATGCGCCTTGCTTTTCCACCGGCTAAAATCGCACCGGTAATCGGCTCTCTCACTGCGGGCTCCTCTGTGCTTGCTGTGCTCATTCTACGCATAACCAGTATAATTGAAATGTTTTCATACAAAATAATGGCGATAAAGCCATTGCGTAGCACCAAATTCTGGAATGTTGGTCTGCGAAAGAGAAATATCACATACTGATGTTCAGTGCCGCTAAACCTTGCTACCTTTTCCGGCTAACTATGTTAATGGTCGATAGAGAGCGTGACGTGTTAATTAATGGCGAATGTCTGCACCATTTAATGAGATGTAAGGAGTGTTAAGATGAAGTGTCACCGCGTTAATGAGCTGATTGAACTGCTACACCCAGCATGGCAGAAAGACCCCGATCTCAATCTGATCGCGTTTTTGCAAAAACTGGCAAAAGAAGCCGGATTTCAGGGCGAACTGAGCGATTTGACCGACGATATACTCATTTATCACCTGAAAATGCGTGAATCAGAAAAAACAGCACCGATTCCGGGGCTGGCAAAAGATTATGAAGATGATTTTAAAACCGCCCTGTTACGTGCGCGCGGTATCATCAAAGACTGATTTGAGAGGCTGCGTGTTTGCGTAAAAGAGCACTATCCCAACAATATAATTTTTTTTGCTCTTTAAGGGATCAAAAAATAGATACGGGAAGGGCTGCGTAGCAAGTACGGGGTTTTTAATAATCGGTTTTTTGTGCCGCTGGCGGTATGGCTGCCAGCGGTAGTCTGTTTTCTATTTCTATTCCCATTTCCACAGCGATTATCGATGTCGCGCACATGCTGCTAAAAAGTTAGCAAAATGTTTGTCAGTTTTGGTTTTCCACGCCGTATAATCAAGGTTATCAGCTAAACGCCTGTCTGAGCAGGGAGCGCTTTTGATGCGGCAAGACTCTCATATCCACGTAAAAAATATTCCGGCTAAACCCGAACCGTTTGACCCGACCCAGCGGGTGTATGTCCGTGCCGTTCATGGCGTGTATCAGCGCTTGCGCCGCAACATGGGCTGGTTACTGATGTTGCTGTTTTTTGGGCTACCGTGGCTGCGTTTTCACGGGCAGCAGGCGGTACTGTTTGATCTGAGCCAGCAGCGATTTACTTTTTTTGCGACCAGTTTATTCCCGCAAGATTTAACCTTATTGGCGTGGCTGCTGATTATTGCGGCATTTGCGCTGTTTTTTATCACTACGTTTTTGGGGCGGGTGTGGTGTGGTTTTCTCTGCCCGCAGACGGTCTGGACCTTTATTTTTATCTGGTTTGAGGAGCGTTTTGAAGGCAGTGCCAATCAGCGGCGTAAACTGGATCAGCGGAGATGGGATCGCGATAAACTGCTAAGGAAAACGGCCAAGCACCTGTGCTGGCTGGGGTTTTCATTGCTCACTGCGCTGGCGTTTGTCAGCTATTTTGTTCCTGCACAGCAACTATTTCGTGAGTTTTTTAGCGGGGCAAGCAGTGGTTGGGTAGTGTTTTGGGTGCTGTTTTTTATGCTCTGCACCTATGGCAATGCAGGTTGGATGCGGGCGATTATGTGTACCCATATCTGCCCGTATGCCCGTTTTCAGTCGGCGATGTTTGATCGTGATACCTATATTGTGGGTTACGATGCCGCCCGCGGTGAAACGCGTGGGCCACGTAGCCGCAAAGCGGATCCGAAAACGCTGGGGCTGGGTGATTGTATTGATTGTGCGCTCTGCGTGCAGGTGTGCCCGACCGGTATTGATATTCGCCATGGGCTGCAATATGAGTGTATTAACTGTGGTGCCTGTGTGGATGCCTGTGACGATACCATGCAAAAAATGGGCTATGCCGCCGGTTTAATCAGCTATACCACTGAGCATAAGCTGGCCGAAAAGTCGGCGGGTAATCAGCAGCAGATACGCCCTACATCACGTGTATTACGGCCAAAATTACTCGGTTATGGCTTAGTGTTGCTGGTCATGGTGGGTTTGTTCACTGTGAATTTGCTGAGTTTAAGCAGTGTGAATCTTGATGTGCTACGTGATCGCAATCAGCTCTATCGCATCAATAATGACGGTGATGTAGAGAATACCTTTATTCTCAAAGTGCAGAATAAAACCCAGCAGAGCGCGCAGTATCGCTTAAATGTCATGGGTTTGCCGGCCGGTATACAGTGGTATGGCCCGAAGAACATTGAGGTTGCAGCGGGGGAGATTTATACCCAGCCGGTCAGTGTGGCGATAGCTCCTGAGAGCCTGAGTAAAGCGGTCACTGATATTACATTTACCGTCAGTCTTGCTGATGACGCTGACGATATTGAGGCTCGCGCCGAAAGCCGCTTCTTTACCGAGCGTTAATGCTCGCTGAAAACAGGTTAGAAATCAGCGCCGTACTGGGTGGTTACTCGGTGCGGCGTTTTTTGTCACGCCCGACTCTGCTATGCTGCATTAATGAATCCTCATCAGAGCCGATCATTATGACAAGCCACTCCGGTAGTGCTTTTGCTTTTCAGACTCTCTCGCCCGATCTCATCATGGATGCCCTTGAAGCGGTAGGTTTGCGGGTAGACTCCGGTCTGCTGGCTCTCAATAGCTATGAAAATCGGGTATATCAATTTTTGGATGAAGATCGCCGCCGCTATGTGGTGAAGTTTTACCGTCCAGGGCGCTGGAGTGAGGGGCAGATCCTCGAAGAGCACCAGTTTGCACAAGAGCTGGCCGATGCCGAAATTCCGGTGGTGGCGGCGCTGGCGCTAAACGGTCAGACACTGCATCGGTATCAGGACTTTCTGTTTGCGGTCTTCCCGAGTGTTGGCGGGCGTCAGTACGAAGTCGATAACCTCGAACAGCTTGAGTGGGTGGGGCGCTTTATGGGGCGTTTACACCAGCAAGGGCGCAAACAGCGTTTTGCCGAGCGCCCGACTATGGGGCTGGATGAGTATCTGTATCAGCCGCGTGATTTTTTGCAGCAGTCTGGGTTTATTCCCGATGGTCTGCGCAACGTATTTTTCTCCGATCTCAACTTGCTGATCAGCGAGATAGAGCAGCGCTGGTATGCCGATTGGCAGCCGCTACGTCTGCACGGTGATTGCCATCCGGGTAATATTTTATGGCGCGATGGCCCACTGTTTGTCGATTTAGATGATGCCCGTAACGGCCCTGCGATGCAGGATTTATGGATGCTGCTCAATGGTGATCGTAACGAGCGGTTGATGCAGTTAGATCTGCTGATTGAAAGTTATAGCGAATTTAGTGATTTTACTGCCCGTGAAGTGCAACTGATCGAACCATTGCGTGGTCTGAGGATGGTGCATTATATGGCATGGCTGGCACGCCGCTGGGAAGACCCTGCGTTTCCGCGCAGTTTTCCGTGGTTTGCCGAGCCGCGCTACTGGGAACAGCAAATATTGGCCTGTAAAGAGCAAATTGCCGCACTGCGTGAACCGCCACTGCAATTAATGCCGATGTATTGAGAGTAGCGGTAGGGTACGGGTTATCCCTATAATGCCGATAAAAATAACTTATTGTCACTTTAAGAATTAAAAGGATTATTCTGCATGAAAAAAATTTGGCTTACGTTGGCCTCGCTGGTGCTGGCTGCAAATGTCTCTGCGGCACAGTTTAAAGAGGGAAAAGAGTATACCGCGCTTGACCGTCCAGCCTCAGTACAACCGGAAGCGGTAGAGTTCTTCTCATTTTACTGTCCGGCCTGTTTTGCTTTTGAAAGCACCTATCACATTCCGCAAACCGTGCGCAGTGAAGTGCCAAGTGGTGGCAGTTTCAAACAGTACCATGTCGATTTTATGGGGCCACTAGCAAAAGATTTGAGCCGTGCATGGGCGGTTGCCAATGTGCTGGGTGTGGAAGATAAAGTTGCACCTGTGATATTTGAAGGTATTCAAAAATCACGCAGCATTAAAACACCGGCCGATATTCGTGCAGCGTTTGAGAAAATCGGGGTAAACGGTGAGGAATATGATGCCGCACTGAACAGCTTTATGGTCAACTCATTTGTGGCGCAGCAAAGTAAAGCGGCACAAGATTTTCAGGTTGAAGGTGTGCCGGCTTTCTACATTAATGGTAAATTCCGTGTCGAAGCGCGCGGAATTGATGCGAAAAGTAATGAAGATTTCACTAAGCAATTTGGTGAAATTGTGAAATTTTTGCTTACCCAAAAATAATTTTTGGGTTGCTCGTGTCAATTAGGGTGAATTTTACCTGAGTTGGCACGATTGACTGTTTGCAGTCTGCACACCGCAGGCTGCAAGCAGTTTTTAGTGAACAGACTTCTATCCCCCAACTGTTTTTTGAATATGGAACAGATTGCGCAGTTTTGCGCAGAGGGTTGGCTGTTTCATGTTACTCCGTCTTTACAAAACTTTATCATTCACACTATTGCTGGATCAGTCACCCTTGCCTTAAAGTAGCCGCCGATACGATTTAAAAACTATTATTTGAAAATAATGACATCGAGGTTACACATGAAAAAAATAGGCACATTGCTGATAGGTCTGCTGTTAAGCACGCCTCTTTTTGCCGCAACTGCGACCACGTTTACAGATGGCAAGCAGTACACCACCTTTGATAAACCGGTCACTGCCGCACCGCAAGCGTTGGAATTTTTCTCGTTTTATTGCCCGCACTGCTATGACTTTGAATTTTCATATCATCTTCCTGCACAGATTAAAAAAGCTGTGCCAGAAGGCGGTGAATTTTTACAGTATCACGTAAATTTCCTTGGCCCGTTGGGTAAAGATCTGACCCGTGCTTGGGCTGTGGCAATGGTGATGGGTGTTGAGGCGAAAGTGCAGCCGGTGCTGTTTGAAGGCATTCAGAAAACGCAAAGCATTAAAAGTGCTCAGGATATTCGTGCTGCATTTGAAAGCATTGGTGTGAATGGCACTGAATATGATGCTGCGTTGAACAGTTTTATGGTCAACTCGCTGGTTGCTAAGCAAGAGCAGGCCGCGCAAACCTATGAGATTCGTGGTGTACCGGCCGTGATCATTAACGGTAAGTACCAGATTAATATGGGTGGAATTGAAGCCAAAGACACAGCTGACTTTACCCAGCAATATGATGGTTTGGTGAAGTTCTTGCTTCAGCAACGTTAAGTTAAGTAACAGACAGGCCGCTGCTGCAGGCTTGTCTGTTTTCTCTTTTTTCTCTGTTTTTTCTTGGCATGCACAAATGTGCTGGGTACAAGCACACCGTGAAATGGGTTTTTATCTAAAATAATTTTACTGGGATAAAAAAAGAGAAATCATCGCGAAAAAAGAGGCTTATTTGCTTCTTATTTGAGCGGATTGTTGATTTTTAAACCATGATATACATTCAGGTGAATTTCTATATTCACTTGGATTCGCACTGCAATGTCTGAACGTTCTTCTACTTTACCCACAACCGATCGCCGCCAGCAAATGGCTACCACGCGCAGTTGGTTTGTTCCCCTGTTAATGCGTTTACATTTCTATGTCGGCATATTTGTTGGCCCTTTTATGCTAGTTGCTGCTCTCAGCGGGATCTTATATGCCCTTACTCCGCAAATTGAATCACGTCTGTATGCTGACTTTTTGTATAACAGCAGTCAGGGGGAAATGCTGCCTTTGCAACAGCAAGTTGAGTCGGCAAAAAAAATAGCGCCTGCAGAGGCTACGTTGTCTGCGGTGCGCCCTGCGCCTGCGGAAGGAGACAATACGCGGGTGCTGTTTAATGTCGATGGGTTAAATCCGTCTGAGCGTTTGGCGGTGTTTGTTGATCCGGTCACGGCGAAAACTCACGGCGCGCTGGTGGCTTACGGTACCAGTGGAGTATTGCCGCTGCGTACGTGGATTGATCAGTTGCATGTTAATTTGCAACTGGGTGATATGGGTCGATACTACAGTGAGCTGGCCGCTTCTTGGCTGTGGGTGGCAGCGTTAGGTGGGCTGCTGTTGTGGGCATACCGTCAGCGTAAACCCAATCATCGGGTGACGAGTGCCGTGACTTCTGTTGAGCCGACAGCAACATTAGCAGCAACAACAGTGCCGCCAGTGACATCAACAGTGTCGGCTGCACCAAAAAAGCGCGGTCTGCGCACGTTACATCAGAAGCTGGGGCTATTTTTGTTACTGGGCTTGCTGTTTTTCTCGGCAACGGGTCTGACATGGTCACGCTGGGCGGGCGATAACATCGGTGTTTTGCGTCAGCAGTTTGGCTGGACTACGCCCGCTCTTTCCACCTCACTAGCCCCAGTCAGCACCTTAGATCAAGCGCCAGATCCGCATGCTGGTCATCATGATCATGCTGCCGATCCGGACGATCACATTGAAGTTCCCACACCACAGAATGCCACGCTGTATGATACGGTGTTAGCCGTAGCACGTCAGGCCGGTATTGATGCCGCTAACGTTGAAATCAAGCAGCCGGCGAAGGCTGATCAGGCATGGAGTGTGGTTGAAATAGACCGCCATTGGCCGACGCAGGTGGACGCTGTTGCGGTGAATCCTTTCACGCTGGCTGTTACCGATCTGGTGCGCTTTGAGCAGTACCCATTAGCCGCCAAATTAACCCGCTGGGGCATTGATTTGCACATGGGGCTACTTTTTGGTGTGGCCAATGAGCTGGCTCTGGTTGTTGTTGCAGCAGGGCTGATGGCGATGGTTATCATGGGTTATCAGATGTGGTGGCGAGGCCGTCCAACCCGCCGTAAAACCAGAACACTGCGATCACCGTTTGCGCTGCTCAGTAAAGCGCCCAAGCTGCCACAGGTCATGATTATTGCCACAACGCTGGTGATCGGTTTTAGTTTGCCGGTGATGGGTATCAGTTTACTGGTCTTTTTGCTGTATGACTGGCTGCGCTATCTCTGGTTATGTCAGCGTCAGCGCTCAAATCTTCAACCTGAAAGAGAGCAGTTTTAACGCAAGCATCTGATAAGAAACATGAAGATGGGTCATTCCTGATTTTCGGGAGCAGATATGTAGCAAAATGCCGTAACTCCTCGCCCCATGCGGACGGGGAGTTGTCATGTACAAATTCACGTACAAAGATTCAGCTGCAGGTATGCAGTGACAGATTTTCAGTCATAGGTTTGTGGTTAACAGCGGCAGCAGGCTGCGGATCAGTGCATCGTGCGGGCTATTTTGTGGCCAGATTGCGTACAAGGTAAACGGCAGCGGCGGGATCTCGTTAACTGCCGTCAACCCGAGTGAACCAAGCTCTGCGTGCATACTGGCGGGTAAAAATGCACACCCCTTGTTCTGATGTAGTTGATGCAAAACCTGCTGCATTGAATGGCTGTGCAGTCGTGGGGGGATATCGGGTGTAAACCATGCTCCTTGCTGCTGCATAAAACCGCTACCCCATTCAATGAAATGGTAGTGTTCAGTGCGGTTTTTTTGCGTTTGGGTGGCGCTACAGGCAAACAATTGTAACGAGATTTCTGCGCAAGGTTGCGCGGTAAATTCATCACTGCGCGGCTGATCAAAACTAAAACCTAAATCCACACTCTGTTCAAGCAGTTGGCGCAGTAACGTACGCGATGGGCCGTACTCAGCATGCAGCGGTAGCGCCGGATGTTGCAGGCTTATCTGGTGCAAAAAATCACCGAGTACCGACTCCCATAAACAGGGTGATGCCATTATCCGTAATGGTGCGATTTGATGCGATTGACTGACATCTTGCTGAGCTTGTTGCCAAGTTTGCAACAAATTGCTGGCATAGGGCACTAACCGCTCACCGGCCGGTGTCAGCTGAATATTGTTACGATGCCGGTTGAACAGCGTTACGTTCAGTTGTGTCTCTAGCTGGCGAATTCGGAAGCTGACCGCAGATTGGGTCAAAAACAGAGATTCAGCTGCTTTACCGAAGTGGCGGGTTTTACTGACCACGATAAAGGTTTTCAGTAATTCGGTATCCACTGCATATCTCCAAAAAAACTTATCATCACGATTAAAATAATTTGTTTTACATCAGCGTCAAGGCTCAATAATACTCCGCGCCATAGACCCTTCGACCATGATAGTTTAGGAGCTTGTCTCAATATGGCGGAAAGCTTTGTCACAACACGTCGTTTCTTCGATAACAAGCATTATCCGCGTGGTTTCGCCCGTCACGGCGATTTCACCATCAAAGAGGCGCAACTTCTTGAGCATTTTGGCTGTGCATTTGATGAGTTAGACTCAGGAAAGCGGCAGGCTGTTACTGAAGAGGAGCAGCTCTTTGTCGCGGCATGCCAGAATGAGCGTCAGCCGCTCACCGATCACGAAAAAGTCTGGATTAAGTACCGTGATCGTACGCGCCGCCCGAAACGTTTTCACACCTTATCCGGTGGAAAACCGCAGGCAGATGCGGTGGAAGACTACACCGACAACGACGAGTAAAACAAGACGAGTCAGACAGCAGGAGCCGCAGGCTCCTGTTTTTTTTTGGGGGGAAGGGATAACCCTATCGTTAGGTTAATTTTTTATTCAGGCGGAATTTGCACTGACTATCAGCGCTTACCATTAGGCTTACTGAGTCAGGCGTTGTAGCAGCCGATCCATCGCGCGATACCCGAGCGCTTCGGCCAAGTGTACCCGCTGAATATGATCCTCGGCAGCCAAATCAGCAACAGTGCGTGCAACTTTTAAAATCCGGTGGTAGGCCCGTACTGACAGGCCAAGCCGGTTGAGTGTCTGCTCAAGAAAATCACTGTCCGCACTGCTAAGGCGGCAATCATGCTCCACTTCACGGCTACTGAGCATCGCATTGAGCTTGCCGCGCCGCTGTTTTTGCCGCTGCTGTGCTTGCAATACCCGCTCACGAACTTGTTGGCTGCTGTCACCACGTTGTGGGTTTTGTGTCAGGCTCCCCTGCGGCAGCAAAGGCACTTCAATTGATAGATCAAAACGGTCTAAAAATGGGCCGGATAAACGGCTTAAATAGCGCAACACCTGCTGAGGGTTACTGCGGTTGTGTACCCCCTGATAGTGTCCGGTTGGGCTGGGGTTCATCGCTGCAATTAGCTGAAAACGGGCCGGAAAACAGACCTTGGCTTGAGCACGTGAAATCACAATCTCCCCTGACTCTAACGGTTCGCGCAGCGCGTCGAGTACTTTACGCGCTCAAACTCCGGCAACTCATCTAAAAACAAAATGCCGTTATGGGATAGTGAAATTTCACCGGGGCGCGGCATACTGCCGCCACCCACCAGCGCTGCTGTTGAGGCACTGTGATGCGGCGTGCGAAATGGCCGTTGTTTCCAGTTTCCACGATGAATATCTTGATGCACTAAACTGCCGATAGCGGCGGTTTCCAATGCCTCTTGATCACTCATTACCGGCAGCAGATCACGCAGGCGGCTGGCCAGCATGGTTTTTCCGGTTCCCGGCGGGCCAAGTAACAGCAGGTGATGCTGCCCACTGGCGGCAATCTCCAGTGCGCGCTTTGCCTGCTGCTGACCGATAATATCCTGCAAATCTAGCCCTGATCCGTTCTGATAGCTGTTTGCTGCCGCCTCTGAATGTTGTTGTTGCGGCATATCAAGTGCGGCCTTACCGTTGAGATAGTCACACACCGCCTGTAGTGAATGGGCAGAGAGCGGATTGGCATGGGCCACCAGCTGGGCTTGTTCAGCGTTGGTGGTGGCAAGGATTAGCCGTCGCTGTACCTGATGTGCCGAGAGTGCGGCGGGGATCACGCCGGTGACTGCACGCAGCTCACCCGACAGTGCCAACTCCCCGATAAATTCGTGCATTGGTAGCTTATCAGCGGCGATCTGCCCAGAAGCGGCCAAAATGCCCAGTGCTATTGGCAAATCAAAACGGCCACCCTCTTTGGGAAGATCGGCTGGCGCAAGGTTAACGGTTATCCGCCGCGCCGGAAATTCAAACCCACTGTTGAGCAGCGCACTGCGCACCCGATCCCGTGCCTCTTTGACTGAGGTTTCGGCTAATCCGACTAACGTTAACCCCGGCAGCCCCTGACTGAGGTGCACCTCAATCGTAACGGCAGGGGCTTGCACGCCAATACTGGCGCGGCTGTGAATAATGGCCAATGACATTGCAGGTTTCCAACATAAGGAAAAAAATGCTGTACCGGTCACATTGAATAAACGCGCTGGCTGTATCCGTGGCCGACAGTTTAGTAAAAATTTGCAGTACAAAAACAGTGCAGTAAAACCCGCTTTAGTTTTACCCTTTAAAATCAGTTTGTTATTCGGGATGAATTCAAAAGCGGGAAGATTTTCGCAAAAAAACGTTGTCAAAAAGTAAACAGCTATGGTAACTCTTTTACTGTGTAAAGCATGACCAAGGCGTTGAACCTGTTGCGAGGTAATACCGACCACATCCGTTCAGCGCGTGAGATAACAAAAACAACAAAACAAAAAGAATTCATAAAATGATGCTATTCGGCCAAGTTCTGACCCTCATTCTTCTACTCGTGGTGGTGATTATTCACACACCATGCGGGGTCGTATTTGGAAAACGAAGGCTGAACAGATAGAGAAGCCGGAAACGAAAAAGCCCCCGCACCGAAAGGTTCGGGGGCTTTTTTATCGGCACTCACACAAAAAGTAACCTTATCAAAGGATGTAAGCCGGATGTTGTGGTGCAGGCTTTTCGCTGAAATCGCAGGATCAACCATCGCGGGAACAACGATAGCCCCTACGGTATCACCGGTGTAGCAACAGGAGTGCAGCAAATGAATCAACCACAACACGATCGGATGGCAACCGCCCGATCAGATCGTTATCCGCCCAGTTCATTTCGGGCTTTTTGCAGACAGGCGGGGTAACGGTATGACAGACACACACTCGCATGCAGACATGCCGCAACAGGAGTTCATGCATTTAGGCACCGATGTGCCGGTTAGTGAGAGTAAAACCGGCGCACAATGGGTTGTTGAGATGCTGCGTCAGTATGCGGTAACCACGGTATTTGGTTATCCGGGTGGCGCGATTATGCCGGTGTACGATGCCCTGTACGACGGCGGTGTTGAACATCTGCTGTGCCGCCATGAGCAGGGTGCGGCGATGGCCGCGATAGGTTATGCCCGTGCCAGCGGTGGAGTAGGTGTGTGTCTGGCAACCTCAGGGCCGGGGGCGACGAACCTCATCACGGGGCTGGCCGATGCGCTACTCGATTCAGTTCCGATAGTGGCGATTACTGGACAAGTTGCCCGCCCGTTAATCGGTACGGATGCGTTTCAAGAAATTGATGTGCTGGGTATGTCTTTATCCTGTACCAAGCACAGCTTTTTGGTGCGTGAGCCTGCAGAGTTGCTGACGGTATTGGCCGAGGCATTTGCGTTGGCCAAAGAGGGCCGACCGGGGCCTGTGTTAGTGGATATCCCCAAAGATATTCAGATGATGGCGATCAGCGCGGTGAGTGCAGATTATATCACCCGTACGAATACCAGAGAGCCTGACCACACAGTGTTCCCTGCAACACGGCTGCCGAGCGATTTGTCAGACGATGAGCAGCAATGGCTGTCGACAGAGACGTTGATCCAGTTGCGTAAAGCCCAACATCTGCTGCAACAGGCGCAGCGGCCGATGCTGTATATCGGTGGTGGGGTGGCGCTGGCAAAAGCCACTGAACCTTTACGGGCATTTAGCCGCCGTACTGGTATGCCGAGTGTGGCGACGCTAAAAGGGCTGGGTGCGCCCGCACCGGATGATGCTGGCTATCTGGGTATGTTGGGGATGCACGGCACAAAAGCGGCGAATCTGGCGGTACAGCAGTGCGATTTACTGGTGGTTGTCGGTGCGCGCTTTGATGATCGGGTCACGGGTAAGCTTGATACTTTTGCTGCCGATGCGCGGGTGATCCATCTGGATATTGATGCGGCTGAACTGGGTAAACTGCGCACTCCAGATGTGGCGCTGTGCGGTCATCTGACACAACTGCTGCCCGCGTTAACGGCCGGACTGCCAGTATTACCCGATACTTCAGCATGGCGCGCACAGATTGCTGCGCTGAAAGCTGAGCACGGCTGGCGTTATGATCATCCCGGTGAGCCGATTTATGCCCCGTTGCTGCTGCAACAATTGTCGGCCCGTAAACCGGCCAACACGGTGGTGACAACCGATGTCGGTCAGCATCAGATGTGGGTCGCGCAACATATGCAATTTGAGCAGCCTGACGATCTGCTGACATCGGCAGGTCTTGGCACAATGGGTTTTGGCCTGCCTGCAGCCGTCGGCGCTCAGATAGCACGACCGCAAGATACGGTGATCTGTATCTCGGGTGATGGCTCTTTTATGATGAATATTCAAGAGTTGGGTACGATAAAACGCAAGCGGCTGCCGGTAAAAATTGTGCTGATCGATAATCAGCGTCTTGGTATGGTACGGCAGTGGCAAACCCTGTTTTTTGATGGCCGTTATAGCGAAACCGATCTGTCAGATAACCCTGATTTTCTGGCACTGGCGGCAGCATTTATGATCCCCGGCCAGCGTATTGAGACAAAAGCACAAGTTATTCCGGCGATTGAAGCCTTGCTTGCCAGTGAAGGCCCGTATCTGCTGCATGTGCGCATTGATGAGGCAGAAAATGTCTGGCCATTGGTGCCGCCAGGAGCCAGTAATGCCGCCATGATTGAGGCGCTGCCGACATTGTTATCGAACCACACGGCAGATGCCGCACAGGAAAACAGCACCGGTATGGCCGGTAAACGGCAGGAGGCCGCACAATGACAGTATCCATGACAATGCCCCATGACAGTGAATCTCACTCTCCCTGTTACCACCTGACCATTGAGGCACGTTTTCGCCCTGAAGTGCTTGAACGTGTACTGCGTGTAACGCGGCATCGCGGTTTTCAGGTCTGTGCCATGAATATGGTGCTGGCAGATGCTACAGATCGTGTCAATATTGAGCTAACCGTATCGAGCCTGCGCCCAGTGCAGCAGCTGTTTTCGCAACTGACTAAATTAATTGATGTGGTGAGTGTGTATCAACCGGCCGCAGTGTCGCCGTTGGCGCAAGCCTGCACCTTCACCCAACCGCTAATCCGTGCATAGTGCGCGACAAGGATGACGAGAATGACAAAGAAAGCTGATTTTATCTGGTTTAACGGCGAAATGACCGCATGGGCAGAGGCAAAAGTACACGTAATGTCGCATGCACTGCACTATGGCACATCGGTTTTTGAGGGCATTCGTTGCTATGACACCCCGCGTGGTCCGGTGGTTTTCCGCCACCGCGAGCATATGCAGCGCCTGCTAGACTCAGCCAAAATTTACCGCTTCCCGATCCCCTATTCATTAGAGGGGTTAATGGAAGCTTGCCGTGAAACTCTGCGGGTGAACAAACTGACCAGTGCGTATATTCGCCCACTGGCATTTATTGGTGATGTGGGCTTAGGTGTGAATCCACCTCCGGGTTATCAGTGTGATTTGATCATCGCTGCGTTTCCGTGGGGCGCATATTTGGGGGAAGAAGCCCTGAAAAACGGGGTGGATGCAATGGTCTCTTCGTGGAATCGTGTTGCGCCAAACACCATTCCGACGGCGGCAAAAGCCGGAGGGAACTATCTCTCCTCTCTGCTGGTGGGCAGTGAAGCGCGTCGCCACGGTTATGCCGAGGGTATCGCGCTGGATGTGCGTGGCTATGTCTCGGAAGGGGCGGGTGAAAACCTGTTTGTGATTAAAAATGGCGTGATCTTTACACCGCCATCAACCTGCGCCTCACTGCCGGGGATCACCCGTGATGCCGTCAGTACACTGGCCAAAGATCTCGGGTATGAGGTGCGCGAAGAGGTGCTGGCTCGTGAAGCGCTGTATCTAGCTGATGAAGTCTTTATGACCGGTACAGCAGCCGAGATCACTCCAGTACGCAGCATTGATGGCATTGAAATTGGTGCAGGTTGCCGAGGCCCGATTACTGAGCGGGTACAGCAGGCATTTTTTGGCCTGTTTAACGGTGAAACACAAGACAAATGGGGCTGGTTAGATCCGGTTAACGCCTAAATTAGGCGTTATCGCACCGTGCCGCTCACGGTAACAGCAACAGCTATCCACACTATTTTGAACACAGGGATGAGAGTCATGGCAAAGTACCGTTCAGCAACCACCACGCACGGGCGTAATATGGCCGGAGCCCGCGCCTTATGGCGGGCAACAGGGATGCAAGAGAGTGATTTTGGTAAGCCGATTATTGCCGTTGTGAACTCGTTTACCCAGTTTGTACCCGGCCATGTCCATTTGCGTGATATGGGCGCACTGGTGGCCACTGAAATTGAAGCGGCCGGTGGTGTGGCAAAAGAGTTCAACACCATTGCCGTAGATGACGGTATTGCCATGGGGCACGGCGGTATGCTGTATTCACTGCCCTCACGCGAGCTGATTGCCGACTCGGTCGAGTACATGGTTAACGCGCATTGTGCCGATGCAATGGTCTGCATCTCGAACTGCGATAAGATCACGCCCGGCATGCTGATGGCTGCATTGCGGCTGAATATTCCGGTGATTTTTGTCTCCGGCGGGCCGATGGAAGCGGGAAAAACCAAGCTCTCGGATCAGATCATCAAACTTGATCTGGTCGATGCCATGATTCAGGGCGCTGATCCCAAAGTGTCTGACGAGCAAAGTCTGCAAGTTGAGCGTTCCGCCTGCCCGACTTGCGGCTCGTGCTCAGGCATGTTTACCGCCAACTCAATGAACTGCCTGACCGAAGCGCTAGGGCTGAGTTTGCCGGGGAATGGTTCACTGTTGGCGACCCATCTTGATCGTAAACAGCTATTTTTGGAAGCCGGACGGCGCATAGTCGCGTTGACCAAACGCTACTATGAACAAGATGATCTCAGCGCGTTGCCGCGCAATATCGCCAGCAAAGCCGCCTTTGAAAATGCCATGGTGCTTGATATCGCCATGGGTGGCTCAACCAATACCGTCTTGCACCTGCTGGCTGCTGCGCAGGAAGCAGAAATCGATTTTACGATGGCCGATATTGACCGTTTGTCGCGCCATGTTCCGCATCTGTGCAAAGTTGCGCCGAGCAGCCAGAAATACCACATGGAAGATGTGCACCGTGCGGGTGGCGTGCATGGCATTTTAGGTGAGCTTGACCGTGCCGAACTGCTTAACCGCGATGTCTGTAATGTGCTTGGGCTAAATCTAACCGAAACACTGGCACAGTACGACATTATGCAGACTGACGATCAGGCCGTGCATACCCGCTACCGTGCTGGCCCTGCCGGTATTCGCACCACTCACGCCTTCTCGCAAGAGTGCCGCTGGCCACTGCTCGATCAAGACCGTGAACATGGCTGTATCCGTGCTATTGCGCATGCTTATAGTCAAGATGGCGGCTTGGCGGTGTTGTCGGGCAATCTGGCAGAAAACGGCAGCATCGTGAAAACCGCCGGCGTGGATGCCGATAACCTGCTGTTCCGTGGTCCGGCGCGTGTTTTTGAGAGCCAAGACAGTGCAGTAGAGGCGATTTTGGGCGGCGCGGTACAAGCTGGTGATGTGGTGGTGATCCGCTATGAAGGTCCAAAAGGCGGGCCGGGCATGCAAGAGATGCTCTATCCCACCACCTATTTAAAATCAATGGGGCTGGGAAAAGCCTGCGCCCTGATTACGGACGGCCGTTTTTCGGGCGGCACATCGGGCCTGTCGATCGGCCATGTTTCACCGGAAGCGGCTAGTGGCGGCACGATTGCACTGGTGGAAGAGGGCGATCTGATTGCCATTAATATTCCACAGCGCAGTATGGTGCTAGAGGTCAGTGAGACCGAACTGAATGCACGCCGCAGTGCAATGCAGGCGCGGGGTGCGCAGGCTTGGAAGCCGCTTGATCGCCAGCGCCCTGTTTCAATGGCGCTGCGTGCCTATGCCAGCCTTGCTACCAGTGCTGATCGTGGAGCGGTGCGTGATCGCAGCAAACTTGAGGATATGTTCTGATGTCTGACTCAGCGCCCCTTAGCGGGCAACCCTGTGCTGCTGAATATTTACGTGCCGTGCTGCGTGCACCGGTTTATGAAGTGGCGCAGGTTACGCCCTTACAGCCGATGAGCAAATTATCCGCCCGCCTTGGCAATACTGTGCTGGTAAAGCGTGAAGATCGCCAGCCGGTACACAGCTTTAAATTGCGTGGTGCTCACGCAATGATTGCGGGGTTAAGTGCAGAACAAAAAGCGGCCGGTGTCGTGGCCGCCTCTGCCGGTAATCATGCGCAGGGAGTGGCGCTATCGGCCAGCAAGCAGGGGGTGAAATCTCTGATTGTAATGCCGCGTACGACCCCTGAGATTAAAGTGGATGCCGTGCGCGGGTTTGGCGGTGAAGTACTGCTGCACGGCGCAAACTTTGATGAGGCGAAAACCCGTGCCATTGAACTGGCCGAACAGCAGGGGCTGACGTTTATTCCGCCGTTTGATCATCCCGCAGTGATTGCTGGGCAAGGCACACTGGCACTGGAGCTGTTGCAGCAAGATGCCCACCTTGATCGGATTTTTGTACCGGTTGGTGGCGGCGGTTTGGCCGCTGGCGTGGCGGTGTTGATTAAGCAATTGATGCCGCAGATTAAAGTCATTGGCGTTGAGGCAGAAGACTCCGCCTGCCTGCATGCCGCATTACAGGCTGGCCAGCCCGTTGATCTGGCGCGGGTTGGCATGTTTGCCGACGGGGTTGCCGTCAAGCGCATAGGTGATGAAACCTTCCGGTTGTGTCAGCAATATTTAGATGATGTGATTACTGTTGATACCGATGCAATTTGTGCGGCAGTCAAAGATTTGTTTGAGGATGTACGGGCAGTGGCAGAACCCTCAGGCGCGCTGGCGCTGGCGGGGCTGAAAAAATATGCGCAGCAGCATCAGTTACAGGGTGAGCGGTTGGCGCATGTGCTATCAGGGGCAAATCTTAACTTTCATGGCCTGCGCTATGTCTCCGAGCGTTGCGAGCTTGGTGAACAGCGTGAAGCGCTGTTGGCAGTGACTATTCCCGAGCGTAAAGGCAGTTTTTTGCAGTTCTGTCAGCTGCTGGGCGGCCGTTCAGTGACCGAATTTAACTACCGCTATGCTGATCCGGATCGGGCGGCGATTTTTGTCGGAGTGCGGTTGACCCGAGGTCTGGCCGAGCGTGAAGAGATTGTGCAAGAGCTGCGGGCGGGGGGCTATGATACGGTTGACCTCTCTGATGATGAAGTGGCTAAGTTGCACGTACGCTATATGGTGGGTGGTCGTCCGGCACAACCGTTAACCGAGCGGTTGTACAGTGTGGAGTTTCCCGAGTGTCCGGGGGCGCTGATTAAGTTTTTGCAGATGCTCGGTACGCGCTGGAATATCTCGCTGTTTCACTACCGCAATCATGGTGCCGATTATGGTCGGGTGCTGACGGCGTTTGAGTTGCAACCCGACGATCAGAGCGCGTTTGATCAGCATCTGAATGAGCTAGGTTATGTCGCGCATGATGAAACGGATAATCCGGCATTCCGTTATTTTCTGGCTCGTTAAGATCAATGATTAACATCAATCGCTAACATCAGCTTGTTAACCTTAGCCGCTTACTTTGCAGCGGTTCTGGTGGGGTTTTCCCACATTATTGCAATTATAGCATCTGCCAGAATGCGGCAATCAGCGGCTCATGTAACCGCTTTTTCTGGGTGCAGACCCCCAGATCAAGCGGTGCAAAACCACTGATCTCTCGCCGCTCTATCCGATCACGCACTGGGCTGTTATCTACTACCACCGTTGGCATGGCTGCGACACCGCAACCGAGCGCCACCATTGAGACAATCGCCTCGTGCCCCGATACAGTCGCATAAATATGCGGATGAGTAATCTGTTGGGCGCGCAACCACTGCTCAATTCGGCGTCTAGCTGGCCCATGTTCGGGCAGAATAAACGGGATCTGCGCCCACTCAGGCTGTGTCTGAGTAGCTAACTCACGCACTCGACAGGGAATAGTCGGAATAATCAGTGCCAGTGCAATCTCCCCTAAAGAGGCGAATGCGGCGGATGCTGGTAGCGGCTCAGGGCGTGCTGCAATGGCCAGATCAGCTTCATCTCCCAAAACTTTGCTGATTGCATCGGCGGCATCACCGGTGGTCAGTTTAATGTCTACTTTCGGGTAGCGGGCGCGAAAACGGTCGAGGATCTGCGGCAGGTGGCTGTATGCGGCAGTCACCGAGCAGAATAGCCGCAGCTCACCCAGCAGATCATCGGCCTGCGGGTGGACGCTGGTGTGTAGTTGTTGCCACTGTTGCAGAGTCTGCTCGGCAAAACTGCGCATTTTTAGCCCCGCATCGGTCAGCGTTACGCTACGGTTATCGCGTACAAACAGCGGTTGCCCGAGCTCCTCTTCTAAGCGCTGGATCTGGCGCGATAAGGTCGACGGGCTAATATGGCAAGCCTGTGCGCTGCGGCCAAAATGGCAGCTATTGGCAAGGTGTAAAAATAGCTTTAAATCGCGTAAGTCCATGCGCGCCTCGTGGTCAGATTTCCTTCTGATACCGATAAACTGCGGTGCAGTTCATGTTTCATATCCTGCAATATGGTCTTGTTAATATATCAATTTAAGCAATGCGCGTCTTAGCCTACTATCAAAA
>CAMTGL010000009.1 GCA_947071955.1 uncultured Plesiomonas sp. | reverse complement strand
CGACAACTGGAATCACAATCCAGGACTCTACCAACTGAGCTACAGCCACCATAGAATCATTGTTACTACATTTTTATCAGCTTGTGTTTCCACAACGTCTGGCACTTAAATGGCGCGCCCGACAGGATTCGAACCTGAGACCTCTGCCTCCGGAGGGCAGCGCTCTATCCAGCTGAGCTACGGGCGCCCAACGCGCCGTTGCGGGGTCGCATATTACGGATTTCACCTACCTCTGTCTAGCCCTTTTCGTGTTTTTTTTCACAAAAAAGGCTAAATGGTCATGTTTTAGCCTAAATCGGGTAAAAACTACAGTTTTCCGCTGAAGTGATACGCAACATACTTGAGTAACTTCACTTGTCGTCGCCAACGTGTAGGTTGTGACAGTAAGCGATAAAGCCACTCTATACCCAATTTTCGCCATATGGCAGGGGCGCGCTGAACGTGGCCAGTAAATACATCATATGTACCGCCAATGCCCATATATAAAGCATCAGGGTAGTGCACTCGGCAATCACGCATAAAGAGCTCTTGTTTAGGCGAGCCCATGGCAACTGTAACCAGTTTTGCACCACTAGCACGGATTTGTTCAAACAGTTCTGGCCGCTGCTCGGCAGTAAAGTAGCCATTTTGACTGCCGACAATGTTTACATTCCACTGCAGGCGCAGTTTCTCTTCGGTTTCACTCAATACTGCTTGTGTCCCCCCGACCAGAAAAACCGGCAACCCTTGTTTACCGGCCTGCTCCATTAACGCTTCCCACAATTCACAACCCGGTATCCGCGCTAGGCGGTGAGTGTTGGGATATTTACGCTGTATAGAGTTTACAATGCTGACACCATCGGCATATTTGTACTCGGCATTTGCCAGCAAGGTATTGAGTTCGGGTGACTCTTCGGCTGTCATCACTTTTTCGGCATTAATTGCAATGAGCGTACCGGTTTTCACGGCATTAGGCTCAAGCAAGTAGTCGACACACTGAGACATATTGCTAAAGCCCCAGATCTCTATCCCACGTAATGTATATTTAGGAATATCAGTCATCATCATTGTTATTTCGCCTTTATCTGCCGGATCAAGCCGCCACTTTCACACAGCCAGTACAGTAATTTAGCCAGTAGCAAGCAGAGCCCGAATATAATCGAGAAAAACACCATGCGGGATACAAAGGAATCAAGCCCTTCACGAACTAAGACGATAATGGTGAAAACATTACCGAAGCAGTAAGCTTGTAAAATGGCCGCTTTGTAGCGGTTTTGTTCGGTTTTACCAGAGCGATACAACCAATCTAGCCATTTAATTAATAAGCCAACAGCCACTGCACCAAGTGGGATAAATAATATGCCGCCCATAATGACCAGCGAGCCTATTAGAGTCGGTGAAATAGCAAGGCCAGAGAAGTACTCAAGGACATCCCACGTAAAGTAGTTGGCGGTATTCACTACTAGGCTTGGCCTATCTGGCCAAAGTGATGAGGGAATAAACACATAAAAATCACGGATAATTGGGGCTAAACCCTGAAACTCAATTTTATGGTAGTTCTCAAGCAACAGCGCCAAGTTTTCCCATGGTGAGAATGTATCTCGTGTTAGGTATAAGAAGGTATAAAAGGCTTCTGATCCACTGACATCTAAACTATAGCGTTTAAGTGCCAACCAGAACATGCCCACCACACTGCCAACACCCGCTACCAGCAACATGCTAAGGGTGATATAACCGCGAATAATGCCAATGAACAAAAACAGTGCAAACGCGATAATGATATTGGCACGGGTACCACCAACAATAACGTAGGTCAGTATTCCAAAGGCGACGGTGGAGACTAAGAAGAAAATCCAACCCTTTGTGTCAGGCTTGAGGAAGTACACCACCAACATGGCCGGAATAAAGAAGTAGAAAAAGCGTTTTAGTGCAACAGCAGAGACATCTTTTGAGAAGATCTGACTGTAACTTTGCAATTTAAATAGCAGGAAGCCATTTTGTAGGAAGAAGATCCCTACCGAAATAACAGCCACCAGCATCAGTAAAACCCAAGTCAGGTTTGTTTCAACCCGATTCATGCTCAGCCAATTACGTTGTGTGCTTTGCTTTACTAAACGTGTTTTATAGACCACATAGTACAGTGCATAAAAACAGGTGGATGCCAGCATTGCATACATCAAAAACTCTGGCGGCTCGGTTTGTACGTCAAACTGAAATGAGAGCAGGCAGGTAAATGGAAAACCAAAGTAAAAGGTCAGCAAATAGATCAGCGTAAAGAAGATGTTGAAGTTAAAACGCTCGCGGCGAAACTCCCGATAACCCAATGTCAGGATCAAAATAAGAGAAACAACATAGACGACCAACAGGCCAGAGAAATCCAACAGATTCATGCTTTTTCTCCTGACGAAGGTGTTGTCTGCCCAGCAGCCTGCTGTAATGCCAGCGCCCAACCCTGAATATAGTTGGGGTTAAAAAAACCGATACGCTGACGATCAAGTTTCCCTAATGCACGCTGTGCTGCCTGTATTTGAGCTGAACTGATAATTTCTCCACTGAATAATACCGGTACATGTTGCTCTTGCAGATCCTGCCCAAACGGGTTTTTTCGGCTCAGAACAAAGGGTACGCCGTTTTGAATCAGTAAACACAACGTGCCAATACCCTGCTGACGCTCAAACAAAAAATAACCCAGATCGCACTGAGCCAGCAGATCAAGGTAGGTGTTAAATGGGATCTGTTCAGTCAACAGTGTAACCTGCCCATCAGGGTAAAGTGTTTCGGCGCAATGGCGAATTTCACTGATGTAAGCATCATTGTTGGCCGGATAGCCCAGTGGGATCTGCACCCGAACGTGCTCACCAAACTGCTGTTTAATCTCACGCAATGCATCAATGTGCCGGTTAGAACGATCTCCGGAGTTGCCGACCAGAATGTTCAGTGGTTCAGCCGGTGTCCAGTTGCGTACGCCGCCAGTCAATGCCGGATCCATTTTCGTTGGGAAATAGAGCAACTGCTGGGCAATGGCTGGATGGCGCTGATGGTAGTAATTCAGATCGCCTCGGGTGGCAAATACCCGCCCGACACGCCCCTGTGCAATCCGCCGCAAACGGTAGAACAACCGAAAGCGCCAGTCAGTAGAGTCCTCATATAAATCTGCCCCCCAGATATGCCAGCTCACCTGTTTTGGGCGAATAAACCCGACCAGCAGATAGAGCCACAATAGGATATTAAACTGCCCATGCAGGATAAAATGTGGCTCGGGCTGGCGATGAGCCTGCTGACGCAGCACCTGTGCGATCTGCTTTTTACTGGCAAAACAGCGGATATTAAGCTGTGGGAAGCGATGTGCCAGCGCCGAATCGCGGCTGACCACATAAAACTCACGGGTCAGGTCAGGCGATAACAACCGCGGGCTGAGCACATCATTAAAGAAGCTCAGTACGGTCTGATTGTGATGCGGGATATCTGATCCCAAAACATGGATTAAGGCTGTCATGCACGCTTTCGATAAATAAGAAAAGCCCCAACACAGAGGCAAAAATAGAGGATGTAAGTCAGCATATAGGCTTGCGCCGCACCCAGTGCACCATGCATTGGAATAAGGATATAAGCCAATGTACTGAGCAACACAAACTGGCACACTTCTGCCAGTAAGTAATAACGCAGTGCGGCTTTCGCCACTACCAAATAGCCAAATACATACGCGCCGACTTTAAAAACATCACCGGTAAGTTGCCATGCAAACAGAGAGCGCATTGGGCGAAACTCTGCCGAGAACAGCAGCCAGATAGCAACATCCCGCAGCAAATAGACGGTCAGGCTGACGGCTGCAACCGCCGGTAATACAAACCGCAGCGAACGGCCTATCTCGCGCACAATGGCGTTTTTATCCTGTAAACGCGACAACGTGGGCAGCAGATAAACCGAAAATGAGGCCGTGATAAACTGCAAATAGGCATCTGAAATTTTACTCACCCCTTGCCACATACCTACTGCATCCCAGCCATAACGAGCGGCCAGCAAATTTCGCAGCATTACATACGCGGCGGGCAAGGTAACGGAGGTAATCAATACCATCACGGTAAATTTGAGTAGATTACTCGCAAAAAAACGATCCCACGTTGGACGCAAATAGCTTAGTGGAATGGTTTTTCGTTTCAGCAATACCGTAGCCGCAGGAAGAACAGCAATGGCCGGCACAAGGGCAAGGCCAGCTAATGCACCGGTATAGCCGCCGAGCCAAAAACAGAGGCTGTAGGCCACTACGCCCAGTATGCTGCCACCAATTACCGCCAGCGCGTTGCCCATAGCATCGCGCTGACCTTTGATGATGGCCAAAAACAAGTTGGCATAGGCAATGCCCATTTGAATAAGACCGACAGCCTGTACCACCGCCGTCATTTCACGGTGATCGAACAGCAGTTGGCTAATAGGCCCAGCCGCACAAACAAAAATAGCAGCCAGTAAGGTAGAAAATAGGGCAACAATGGCGGATGACGTACCAAGCAGCGCCCGTAAACGGACGCTGTCGTGTTGATACTCGGCGACATACTTGGTGACACCATTAAAAATACCCGCACCAGAGAGAACCCCCAGTACGGTCACCATTGTCATAAAGTTACCCGCTTGCCCCACCCCTTGCGGGCCGAAGGATACCGCCAGTAACTTGACCACCAACAACCCTACACCGATTTTTACCAGTGTAGAGGCAGCAGTCCAAACCGAAGCTTTAGCCAGTGACATAATCAGGCAAAAAAGTTCAGCAGCGTTTGAATCACGGTGCGCTGTGTTAAATCGTCCATGTTATAGAACAAGGGCAGACGCACTAAACGCTCGCTTTCAGCCGTGGTGAACTGATCTTGACCGTGGAACTGACCAAATTTCTCTCCGGCAGGGCAAGCATGCAGAGGGATATAATGGAAAACCGTCATGATTTCAGCCTCTTTCATGAAGCTGATAAATGCACTGCGATCATCCATATCACGCATTTTGATATAGAACATGTGTGCGTTGTGCGCACAATCCGTCGGACAAGATGGCAGTGCAATACGACCGGCATCCGCCAATGGCTTGAGTGCGTTGTAGTAGGTATTCCATAATGCTAAACGGCGCTGGTTGATCTGCTCGGCGGCTTCAAGTTGTGACCACAAATACGCCGCTTGCAGATCAGACATCAGGTAGCTTGAGCCGATATCACGCCAAGTATATTTATCCACTTGCCCGCGGAAGAATTGGCTACGATTCGTGCCTTTTTCACGGATAACTTCAGCGCGATCGATCAGTGAAGGGTCATTAATCAGTGTTGCTCCGCCCTCACCGCCTGCCGTGTAGTTTTTGGTTTCATGGAAGCTGTAACAACCGATATGACCAATCGTACCCAGCGCGCGCCCTTTGTAGGTCGACATCACGCCTTGTGCGGCATCTTCAACAACCCACAGATCATATTTGGCTGCCAGCGCCATGATGCTGTCCATTTCACAGGCTACCCCAGCATAATGAACAGGGACAATGGCTTTGGTTTTTTCCGTTATCGCCGCTTCAATCTTGGTTTCATCAATGTTCATGGTATCAGGACGCAAATCCACAAACACCACGGTAGCGCCACGTAGTACAAACGCATTTGCAGTAGAGACAAACGTGAAGCTTGGCATAATCACTTCATCGCCCGGCTGGATATCCAGCAAAATCGCGGCCATTTCCAGTGATGCAGTGCAAGAGGGGGTAAGTAACACTTTGGCACTGCCAAAATGCTGCTCCATCCACTGCTGACAACGGCGGGTAAATGCGCCATCACCACACAGTTTTCCGCTGCCCATTGCAGCTTGCATATACTCCAATTCCGTGCCAACAACCGGCGGGGCATTAAACGGGATCATGGTTATCACCTGTAAAACCAGTAGGCAGTGTCCACGATGGTGGCACCGCTGCGAATATAAAGACGTAAAGCAGCCAAATTGCCAACTTGTGTTGCGATGCGCAAAGTGTGTATTCCGCGCGCCAAACACCAGTACTGTGCTGCCAACATCAACTGCTGACCAACGCCACGCCCACTGCAAGCAGGCATAGCGGCTAAAAGACCAATCCGAGCCTGCTGTTGGCCCAGATCGCGTAAAGTCACAAACCCTTCGATCACACCCTGCTGCTCTATCACCAAACAGGCATGATCAAAGCTACCGCGTACACCATTTTCTACCCAACGGGCATAAAAACGGCCGCTGTCTTCCGGCTGATACCAAGGCGCACGAAAACGGCTGAGTGCAAAAGCGGCTCGTGCCCCCTCTTGTAAAGCAGGAATATCAGCTTCACCTGCCAACCGGTAGCATGCAGCGGCTGATGCTGAATCAGCCAACGTAATAGCAGGCACAGGCATGGCTAAATCAACCTCACCTTCCACCAGCCGAAACCCAAGATCAGCAAGCTTATCAGCCAGATCAAGGCGATCAGCGGGGATCTTTGCCTGCGTCACCGCGTAAGCGTGCAGAGCATCGGCGCAAAGCGCAGTCGCCTGTTCAGAGAACTGCAACTTGGCACTGGGTAAGCCGAAAAATGCCGACTCCCAGTCCAGAAACTCAATATTGGCGTGGACGGACATGAAGCAGTGTCTGCAAATATTGACCGTAACCGGTCTTGCTTAATTGTTGTGCGGTACGGGCAACTTGTTCATCCGTCATCCACCCGTTACGCCAAGCAATCTCTTCTAAACACGCCACTTTAAAGCCCTGACGCTTCTCAACCGTTTGTACGAAGGTGCTCGCTTCAATCAGGCTATCGTGCGTACCCGTATCTAACCAGGCAAAACCGCGCCCTAACAGCTCAACTTTTAACTCACCTTGTTGCAGATACATATCGTTCAAGCTGGTGATCTCAAGCTCACCACGGGCAGAAGGTTTTACCTGCTTGGCCATTTCGACCACTCGGTTATCATAGAAATATAAGCCCGTCACCGCCCAGTTCGACTTAGGCTTCAACGGCTTCTCTTCCACCGAGAGCGCATTGAAGTTGTCATCAAACTCCACTACGCCAAAGCGTTCAGGATCCATCACCTGATAACCAAATACGGTTGCCCCGTTCGGACGGGCAGCCACGGCTTTGAGCTTATCGCTGAAGTACTGGCCAAAAAAGATGTTATCGCCCAAAACTAAACATACGCTGTCATCACCGATAAACTCTTCGCCAATGATAAACGCCTGCGCCAGACCGTCAGGGCTCGGCTGTACGGCATAGCTCAGTTCAATACCAAAATCCTCACCGTTACCTAGCAAACGCTCAAAGGCAGGCAAATCATCTGGCGTTGAAATAATCAAAATTTCGCGAATACCTGCCAGCATTAATACTGACAGTGGATAGTAGATCATCGGTTTATCATAAACCGGCAACATCTGCTTAGAGACACCACGGGTAATCGGGTACAAACGCGTACCTGAGCCGCCCGCCAGAATAATTCCTTTCATCGGTTACTCCCCTAAGCCCAAACGCTCACCGGCATACGAGCCGTCGAGTACCCGCTGCCACCAATCGGTGTTTGCCAGATACCACTGCACGGTTTTACGCATGCCACTTTCAAACGTCTCTTGCGGTAACCAGCCCAACTCATCCGCAATCTTGCTCGCATCAATCGCGTAGCGCAGATCGTGCCCTGGGCGATCGGCCACGTAGGTGATCAGATCGGTATATTTTTCAACACCAGCCGGCTTTTCTGGTACGAGCTCTTCTAGCAAGGCACACAAGGTGTGTACCACATCAATATTTTTGCGCTCATTATGGCCGCCAATATTGTAGGTTTCACCGATCTCGCCTTGTGTTGCAACCAGCACCAGTGCGCGGGCATGATCTTCAACATACAGCCAATCACGCACCTGATTTCCCTGTCCATACACTGGCAAAGGTTTAGCGGCCAGAGCATTCAAAATCATTAAAGGGATCAGTTTTTCAGGGAAATGGTACGGCCCGTAGTTGTTTGAGCAGTTGGTGATAAGCGTGGGTAAACCATAGGTACGCAGCCACGCGCGTACGAGATGATCGCTCGACGCTTTTGAAGCCGAATACGGGCTGCTTGGTGCATACGGGGTCGTTTCGGTGAACAGATCATCGGTACCGTGCAGATCGCCATAGACCTCATCGGTTGAGATATGGTGAAAACGAAACTCGGCTTTATTGGCAGGCTCAAGCGTGTTCCAGTAACTTCTGGCCGCTTCGAGCATGTTATATGTGCCGATAATGTTGGTTTCAATAAAGGCCGCAGGGCCATCAATCGAACGATCAACATGGCTTTCTGCTGCCAGATGCATCACCACATCCGGCTGATAGGTAGTAAATACCCGATCAAGCTCACTGCGCTGGCAAATATCGACCTGTTCAAAGGTATAACGAGGGTTATCCGCCACCAGAGCCAGTGATTCAAGATTTCCGGCATAGGTCAGTTTATCCAGATTGACGACCTGATAGTCGGTATCTTGAATAATGTGACGCACTACGGCAGAACCAATAAAACCGGCACCGCCAGTCACTAAAATTGTTTTCACCGCCAAACTCCTTTGGTATCAACCACCCAAGACTGTGCCACAGAATCAGCGGCAACAGCTTTAAACTGACGGTGATCAACCAGCAGTACCAGCACATCGGCATCAGCCAGAGCCTGTTCAGTACTGATAAGCTCTACCTGACCTTGTAGCTTTTTCGGCAAAGTTTCAACATTCGGCTCTACGGCCAACACTCGGCCACTGTGCCACTGTGCAATCAATTGGGTTATCTCAACTGCTGGGCTTTCGCGCAGATCATCAATATCGGGCTTAAATGCCAATCCCAGACAAGCGATACTGATATCTTGCGCCCGCTTACCGGTCGCGTTCAGGCATTCGGCTACCGCCAGCTTGGTTTTTTCGACTACCCAATGCGGTTTGCCATCATTCACTTCACGGGCCGCACGGATTAAACGCGCCTCTTGCGGGTTTTGCGCCACAATAAACCACGGGTCAACAGCAATACAGTGGCCGCCAACACCGGGGCCTGGCTGCAAAATATTGACGCGCGGATGGCGATTCGCCAAGCGGATCAGTTCCCACACGTTAATGTCTTGTTTATCACAGATAACCGACAGCTCATTGGCAAAGGCAATGTTTACATCACGGAAGCTGTTTTCAGTCAGCTTGCACATTTCGGCAGTACGTGAGTTAGTAATTACACACTCACCTTGTACAAAGATCTTATACAAGCTGGCTGCGCGTTCAGAACAGCGTGGGGTCATTCCGCCAATGACCCGATCATTTTGAATCAGCTCCACCATCACCTTGCCCGGCAATACACGCTCAGGGCAGTAGGCAATACTGATATCTGCCGCATCACCCGCTTGTGGTGGGAAGCTCAAGTCAGGACGAGCAGCCATCAGCCACTGTGCCATTTGTTCTGTTGCGGTAACTGGTGAGGTGGACTCTAAAATGACCAGATCGCCTTTTTTCAGCACCGGAGCAATCGAGTTGGCTGCCGCTTCGACATACACCAGATCCGGCTCGTAATCCCCCTTAAATGGGGTGGGTACGGCAATTAAAAAGGCATCAGCCGCTTCCGGCGTAGTACTGGCGCGCAAAAATTGGCCTTCAACGGCCTCTTTAACCACGCGGTCTAAATCAGGCTCAACAATGTGGATTTTGCCCTGATTGATGGTATCAACCGCATGCTGGTTAATATCAATACCGATTACTTTTTTCTTCGCAGACGCAAACGCTGCGGCTGTCGGCAGGCCAATATAGCCCAGACCTATCACAGAAATGGTTTCAAAGCTCATGGCGAGTCACCTGATTATTCATTAATGCATCAAGAATTCGTTGGCAGGCATGCCCGTCACCATACGGGTTATGGGCACGACTCATGCGATGGTATTCGTCGTTATCACTAAGCAGACGCGAGACTTCAGCAACAATGGTCTCGACTTGCGTACCGACCAATCTGACCGTTCCGGCCGCGACCGCTTCAGGGCGTTCAGTCGTATCACGCAATACCAAGACCGGTTTCCCCAGTGACGGCGCCTCTTCCTGAATACCGCCAGAGTCGGTCAGGATTAGATAAGCGCGATGCATCAGGTAAACAAACGGCAGATAGTCTTGCGGATCGATCAAAATGACATTATCAATACCACTTAAAATACGGTTAACCGGTTCACGTACGTTCGGGTTGAGGTGCATCGGGTAGACAATCTGTGCATCGGGATGCTGACGGGCAATGTGCGCCAGCGCAGTACAGATCCGCTCAAACCCGCCACCAAAACTCTCTCGGCGGTGGCCTGTGACCAAGATCATCTTGGTATCTTCCCGTAAAAACGGATAGCGCGATTCAACGCTGTGCAGCAGCGCCGGATCATTGAGCAGCTTATCTCGCACCCAAAACAGCGCATCAATCACCGTATTTCCGGTGACAAATATCTGTGGTTCAGGAATATGTTCTTGGCGTAAATTTTGGTGTGACGTTTCAGTCGGGGCAAAATGGTAGTGTGCCAGATGACCGGTCAGTTTACGGTTACCCTCTTCTGGCCACGGCGAGTAAAGGTTGCCCGTTCGTAGCCCCGCCTCAACATGTCCAACCGGAATTTGGTGGTAAAAGGCCGCTAAACTGGCTGCCATTGTGGTTGTCGTATCACCGTGAACCAGCACTACATCAGGCTGAAACTCATTAAGCACCGGTTTTAAGCCTTCAAGAATACGGCAAGTAATCTCGGTTAGCCCTTGACCTGGACGCATGATATTCAGATCAAAATCAGGGGTGATCTCAAACAGCTTCAAAACTTGATCGAGCATCTCACGATGTTGCGCGGTGACACACACCTTCGCTTCAAACGCAGGATGCTCAGCTAAAGCATGAACGAGCGGTGCCATTTTAATGGCTTCAGGACGCGTACCGAAAACGGTCAACACTTTCACAGCAATACTCTTTATTTTGTTGTTTGGTCGCGCTATTTGACTAGCAGCACCTAAAAGTAAGGGGCAATACCATTGCCCCCAGACCCGGTTTACTGGGCTGAAATACGACGAGCAATCACAATACCTGCACCGGTCATCGCACCGATAAAGCCCCACAGGATAAATAAGAATACCCGGCGTGGTTTATCGCGCTTAACTGGCTCAACAGGGGTGCGCAAATAGCGGAATGTTTCGATGTTATTATCAAGTTTAGGTGTTATTGCCAAGCCTGCCAGTACCGCTTTGTTCTGGGCATAATCCACATCAAAGTTGGCTGCCTGCAACGTTTCGTTGGCCGTTTCGTTTACCGCTTCATTGTCAGCGCTCTTGGCAGCATGGGTGTCAATCGCCGCTTGTTTACGCTGATATACCGCTTGTGCAACAGAGGTCTGACGCGCAACCAGTGCTTTTACTGACTGCAAACGAGACTGCCAGCGGCCATCAAGGTTGGCATGCAGAGCTACTACCGCACGGGCATTGGCAAAAGCGATGTACTGTTTTAGCAATGTGCTGGCATCAGGTGCTGTTTCCGCACTCAGACGAATGCTATCGTACGGTGTTTTTTTGTCATCTTTTGCGGTAAAGGTGATGTCATCAATGAGATCATTGAGCAGTTGGCCATCGGCGTTAGCATTGCCTTCCAAACGCGAGCGATAATAGCCGGTTTGCAGCCAAAAATCGCGCCGCGTGTCGTATGATCCGAGTTGCATACGCAGCTCGTCATAGGCTTCATCTTGTACCGGTGGCAATGTAACACTGGCGGTATCTTGAATATCCAGTCCGCGCAGATATTGCTGCAAAGAAAAATAGTTACCCAGCTGGCTAGTCAGCGGTTTGTCAGTGATAGCATTAGCACTCCACTCCTGCTTAACCGCATAAGAATAAATCAGTGCCGCAGCCGCAAACAGGGCGGCAACACCAATAATCCATACTTTGCCCAGCCACAATGTGCGGACTAATCCTCGGATATCGAGCTCATTATCCATGTTACTGCTCGTCTGTTCTGATACCTGCTTTATCACGGCGCTATAATCCTCAATGGCGCAAAAACCAGTAATCTTAAAAATGTCGTCCAAGCCATACTGTCAGCCGACGACGTACACGGCGAACAAACCGAGTGGCAACCCAAGCCCGGCTGATACAATATCCGTAAACCACAAAGGTCAGTAAAAACGCCAGTAACATCACCCACTCGGGCCAGCGCATCCACTCACCAAAAATACCAAACCCTGCCAGTAACGCAGCAACGCCGGTAATCACCAAAAATGCCTGACCGGAAGAGAAACCGGCACGCATCACCATATGATGAATGTGCTGGCGATCGGGCGAAAACGGGCTGTGCCCTTTCTTTATCCGGCGATACGTAATGGTGATCATATCCATCAACGGAATCGCAATCACCCACAGCGCAGTTACCGGATTGAGCGGGTGGTTCTGCCCTTGCGTACTTTGCAGCAGTAACCACACCACGGTAAAACCAATCACGGTACTGCCTGCATCCCCCATGAAGACTTTAAATTTTCGCCCCCATGGGATCCCCAGATTTAATAAAATATAGGGTAACGTGGCGGCAATAATGGCAAAACACCACAGTGCCAAAGACCCTTGGTTATCGAGTAAAAACAAAATCCCCAATGAACCAAAGGTGACACATGACAAGCCGCCCAGCAGACCGTCAATACCATCAACCATATTGAAGGCATTAATCGCGGCCAATACTGCCAATAGCGTTAAAACATACCCCAGTGGCCCAAGCGTTAATTCCCAAGACCCCAGAATATTGCCCAGACTGTTAAGGTGCAGCCCACCAATACTCATCATGATGATAGCAATCGCGGCCTGCACACAGGCGCGGATTTTTACGCTGACATCAAAACGGTCATCAAGAATACCGACAATTAATAAAATACCGGCGCAAAATAAGTACAGACCCGGCTGACTTAAATGTGACCAGTGCTGAATAAAGAAAAAAGCCATACCTGAAAATACCGAGATACCGCCAACCAACGGAATAAAACCATTGTGTAATTTGCGGTAATTCGGTTTATCCACCAGCCCCACTTTACGCGCCACTTTGCGCGCAATAAATAACGAGGCCAGCGAGAAAAGAAATACAAAAAGAAGATCACTACCCATCATGAGCACGTCACTGCGAAGAAGGTTCACCATCCATAGCCCTTGAATGAGGTGCTCACCTGCACCCTGTAAACTGGTATTAACGTATCAAGCTAACCTATAACCGAAACAGACTTGGCTGTGCAAGACAGTACCCATAATTACATCTATTACTGTTTGTGCCTGAGATCCGATACGGTCAGTAAATGCTTATCTACTGCCAGTAATCTTAACGCTATTTTTCAAATGAATAAACGCGTCGCCGATCAGCGACAAATTCATTGGCCTGAAAAAACAAAAGCGTCGCTAAATAGCGACGCTTTTGAGGTTATATCCAACAATATGCTTAAGAACGCTTCATCATGTCAAAGAATTCATCGTTGGTTTTGGTCATCGCCAATTTATTTATTAGGAATTCCATCGCATCAATTTCACCCATTGGGTGCAATATTTTGCGTAAGATCCACATCTTTTGCAGCTCTTCTGACGATGTCAGCAGCTCTTCACGGCGTGTACCTGAGCGGTTGTAGTCAATGGCAGGGAATACACGCTTTTCAGCAATTTTGCGCGCAAGGTGCAGTTCCATGTTACCTGTACCTTTAAACTCTTCGTAGATCACTTCGTCCATCTTCGAACCGGTATCAACCAGCGCAGTGGCGATAATGGTCAGGCTACCGCCCTCTTCCACGTTACGTGCCGCACCAAAGAAACGCTTTGGTCGATGCAGAGCGTTGGCATCAACACCACCGGTCAGTACTTTACCGGATGCTGGAACAACGGTGTTATACGCACGTGCCAGACGAGTAATCGAGTCAAGCAAGATAACCACATCTTTCTTATGCTCAACCAGACGCTTAGCCTTCTCGATCACCATTTCGGCAACCTGTACGTGGCGAGAAGCCGGCTCATCAAAGGTAGATGCCACTACTTCACCGTTTACCAGACGCTGCATCTCGGTCACTTCTTCCGGACGCTCGTCAATCAGCAGCACCATCAGCACGCAATCAGGGTGATTTGCCGCAATGCTTTGGGCAATATTTTGCAGCAGCATGGTTTTACCCGCTTTTGGCGGCGCAACAATCAATGCCCGCTGACCACAACCAATCGGTGATGCCAGATCAAGCACGCGCGCAGTCAGATCTTCGGTCGAACCGTTACCGCGTTCCATACGTAAACGACGATTAGCATGCAGTGGGGTTAAGTTTTCGAACAGGATCTTATTGCGGGAGTTTTCTGGGCGGTCAAAGTTAACTTCGTTGACTTTCAGCAGGGCAAAATAGCGTTCACCCTCTTTTGGCGGTCGGATTTTACCTGCAATGGTATCACCGGTGCGTAAGTTGAAGCGACGAATTTGACTTGGAGAAACATAGATATCATCGGGGCCAGCAAGGTAAGAGCAATCGGCAGAACGGAGGAAACCAAACCCGTCTTGCAATATCTCTAGCACACCATCGCCAAAGATATCCTCGCCACTCTTGGCGTGCTGTTTCAAAATAGCAAAGATAATATCCTGCTTACGCATCCGAGCCATGTTTTCGAGGCCCATTGACTCGCCAAGTGCTACAAGCTCAGAGACAGGTGTATTTTTCAGTTCGGTAAGATTCATAACGATGGGTTCTTGATAGTGAACTCGGGGATAAGCCAATCACGGGAATACTGGCTAACAGAACAGCCTGTTGGCATAGGCCAGCAATCAGTGGTAATAAGAAGAATTAGGTGCGTTTAAGCAGTAACAGTAAACTAGCATCAAATCAGAAATGCGTCTAGCAGTTGGTTAAATAAAATGCAGATTCCAACTGCTAGCCGCTATTTTAACTGAAATTTACTTAAATGTGTGCGTCTAAAAACTCTTTCAGTTGAGTTTTAGAGAGTGCGCCCACTTTTGTCGCTGCCACTGCACCATCTTTGAACAGCAACAGGGTTGGAATACCACGAATACCGTATTTTGGTGCGGTAGCCGCATTTTGATCAATGTTCAGTTTTGCGACTGTGACACGACCTTGGTACTCAGTGGCCACTTCATCAAGAATCGGAGCGATCATTTTGCACGGGCCACACCACTCGGCCCAGAAGTCTACCAGCACAGGGCCAGTGGCATTGATGACATCAGTTTCAAAGCTGCTATCGGTCAGTTGAACAATTTTATCGCTCATCTTTACTCCCAAATATTTATCACTGTGTTGGTGTAACATTGACCAACCGTTGTTATTGACTTTATTTCAATGGATACGCTTTCGTAAAGCAAGAGTTAGCTGATATTCTACCCACTATGAGCAAAACACACTTAACTGAACAGAAATTCGCCGATTTCGGGTTGCATCCGGATGTCCTGCGTGCTTTAGCACAACAAGGATTCCAGCACTGCACACCAATACAGGCGCTCGCACTGCCTTATTCTCTGGCAGGGCGTGACATCGCCGGTCAAGCGCAAACAGGTACAGGGAAAACCCTCGCCTTTTTGACCTCGACCTTTCATCATCTACTGACTCATCCTGCCGGAGAACAGCACCAGCAAAACCAGCCGCGTGCGCTTATTATGGCACCAACGCGCGAACTGGCGGTGCAGATCCATGCTGATGCGCAGCTACTGGCACAAACTACTGGTTTGCGCCTCGGGTTAGCTTACGGTGGCGACGGCTACGATAAGCAACTCAAAGTACTGGAAGCGGGCGTTGATATTCTGATTGGTACAACCGGTCGAATTATTGACTACCAGAAGCAGAATATTATCAACATGGGTGCAATTCAGGTAATGGTTCTTGATGAAGCCGATCGGATGTTCGATCTTGGCTTTATCAAAGATATCCGTTATTTGCTGCGTCGCATGCCAAAACCGGATCAGCGTCTCAATATGCTGTTCTCGGCAACGCTCTCTTACCGTGTCCGCGAGCTGGCTTTCGAATACATGCATAATGCCGAATATGTCGAAGTAGAACCAGAACAGAAAACCGGCCATCGTATCAAAGAAGAGCTATTCTACCCTTCAAATGAAGAAAAAATGCGATTATTGCAGACTCTACTGGAAGAAGAGTGGCCAGATCGCAGTATTATTTTCGCCAACACCAAATATCGCTGTGAACAAATCTGGGGGCATTTAGCCGCTGATGGTCACCGGGTTGGATTACTGACCGGTGATGTCGCACAGAAAAAACGTCTGCGTATTTTAGATGACTTCACCAAAGGTAATCTGGATATTCTGGTCGCTACCGATGTGGCTGCCCGAGGTTTACATATTCCGCTGGTCACGCACGTCTTTAACTATGACCTGCCAGATGACTGCGAAGATTATGTGCACCGTATTGGCCGTACCGGCCGTGCTGGTGAAAGTGGCCACTCTATCAGCTTTGCCTGTGAAGAGTACGCACTGAACCTGCCGGGAATCGAGACCTACATCGAGCACAGTATTCCGGTTAGTAAGTATGACAGCGAAGCCTTGCTGACTGAACTGCCTGCGCCGTTCCGTTTACAACGCCCGCGCCCGACATCGACAACACGCCAAAATGGTCAGCGTCGCCCCGGCGTTCGCGGCCCACGCAAGCGTAATCCGGCCGAATAACAGATGATAAACTCGGTATCCTCTTGCTATGCGGCAATTGATCTTGGCTCAAACAGCTTTCATATGCTGGTTGTGCGTCAGGTTGCCGGAAATATTCAGACCATTGCCCGCATCAAGCGCAAAGTGCGGCTGGCTGCAGGTCTAGATGAGCAAAATAATCTCTCACAAGATGCCATTGAGCGTGGCTGGCAGTGCTTGGCGCTGTTTGCCGAACGTTTACAGGATATTCCGGCTAAGCATGTGCGGGTCGTCGCGACCGCGGCACTGCGCAGTGCGCGAAATGCCGCCGATTTTCTGGATACTGCACAGCGCATTTTAGGCCATCCGATTGAGGTGATTGCCGGAGAAGAGGAGGCTCGCCTGATCTATCAGGGGGTAGCCCACACCACCGGAGGGCCTGATCCCCGTTTGGTGGTGGATATTGGCGGAGCCAGTACCGAGCTGATTATCGGCAAAGGGGCTCAACCACAAGCGTTGGTTAGCCTGCATATGGGCTGTGTTACCTGGCTTGAGCGCTACTTTGCTGATCGGCGTTTGTGCGAACATAACTTTGCTGCCGCCGAACAAGCTGCGCGTGATATTTTACAGCCAATTGTTGCCCAGTTTACCTCACTCGGCTGGCAAGCCTGTGTGGGCGCATCGGGCACAGTGCAGGCATTGCAAGAGATCATGCTGGCACAGGGAATGGATGAGCACATTACGCTGGCCAAACTGCGCCAGTTACGTGCACAGGCCATTCAGTGCTACAAGTTAGAAGAGTTGGAAATTGAGGGCTTAACGCTCGATCGGGCGTTGGTTTTCCCAAGTGGTCTGTCGATTTTAATCGCTATTTTTGAAACATTGTCGATTGATGATATGACGCTGTCAGGCGGCGCGCTGCGTGAAGGCTTGTTGTACGGTATGTTGCATCCGCAACATATTCAGACACAAGGTGATATCCGTGGGCGCACAATAGCCGCGTTGCAACGTCAGTATCATATTGATACCGAGCAGGCACTGCGGGTACGTAATACCGCATGGCAATTGTTCGATCATGTTGTCGGTGACTGGCACCTGAGTGCGCTTAGTCGTGAGCTACTCGGCTGGGTTTCTATGGTGCACGAGATAGGGTTAGGAATTGATTACAAACGTACGCATGAACATGCGGCGTATCTGCTCTCTAACTCAGCGATTCCCGGTTTTACACCGGCACAACGTAAGCTGCTGGCTGCGCTGCTGTATAATCAGCGTGAACAGCCAGATCTGAGCAAGCTGGCGGCACAAAATGCCATTTCGGTAGCTGAGGCATTAAAGCTGTGCCGTTTGCTGCGTTTGGCCATTATTCTGGCCAGCCGCCGCCGTGATGATACGCTGCCACAGGTAACGCTTACCGGCGAAGGTGATCGCCTGCAACTGTGCTTGCCTGAAGGCTGGCTAGAGAACCACCCACTACGGGCCGAGGATTTAAGGCAAGAAGCAAGGTGGCTGGGTAATCTGCACCTTCCACTGACCCTTGGCTGCCAGACTGAATCTCCGTAACAGAAATATCATCGGGTTGATGGCTCACTGAGCACCTACCGTACTTATCAAAATTCGATGATCAGGTTCTAAAATAAAAAAAGCGGCTTATCAGGCCGCTTTTTTGTTTTTGGCGAGTTGATTAAACACAACGCCGATTAAACGTTACGTTTTAAGCGCGCTTATTCTCAGGGAATAAACCCACCTTATCGAACTGATGGCTCATTAAGCCACTGTGCAACCTGCTTGGCAAAGTAAGTCAGAATACCGTCAGCACCCGCACGCTTAAAGCACAGCAGTGATTCCATAATGCATTCACGCTCTTTGAGCCAGCCATTCTGAATGGCAGCCATGTGCATGGCGTACTCACCCGAAACCTGATAAGCAAAGGTCGGTACACCAAACTCATCTTTGACGCGGCGTACCACATCAAGATACGGCATTCCCGGTTTTACCATGACCATATCCGCCCCCTCTTGCAAGTCTTGTGCAACTTCCTGCAAGGCTTCATTGCTGTTGGCCGGATCCATCTGGTAATTTTTCTTATCGCCACCTTTGAGATTGCCTGATGATCCGACTGCATCACGGAACGGGCCGTAGTAGCACGAAGCATATTTTGCCGAGTACGCCATGATCTGGGTATGGATAAAACCATTGGCTTCGAGCGCTTCACGGATAGCACCGATACGGCCATCCATCATATCGCTCGGGGCAACTACGTCAGCCCCCGCTTCAGCCTGTGATAATGCCTGCTGCACTAAAATCTCGGTGGTGATGTCATTTTGTACATAACCGGTATCATCAATAATTCCGTCTTGCCCGTGGACAGTGAACGGATCAAGCGCCACATCAGTGATAACCCCTAACTGCGGGTGAGCAGCTTTCAGTGCACGCACAGTACGCTGCACCAAACCTTGCGGGTTATAGGCTTCCTCGGCCAGTAAGGTCTTCTTCTCTTGCCCCACCACGGGGAATAAGGCAATAGCAGGAACCCCTAATGCCACCAGCTCTGCGGCTTCTTGCAGCAGCAAATCTATCGATAAACGCTCAATACCGGGCATTGAGGGGATCGCTTCGCGGCGGTTATCCCCTTCAAGTACAAATACCGGATAGATCAGATCGTTTACACTCAGCTGATGTTCTGCTAACAAACGGCGGCTAAAGTCGTGCTTGCGTACACGGCGTAAACGACGGCCAGGAAATGAGCCGGGAATATTCAGTGTCATGGTTGGTTCCTCATTAAATCCTATAAAAAAAGCCGTCAAACGACGGCCCTTTTATCTCCGTAAGCAGGGAATTTAGTGCCTTGCTTCGGTATCATCATCTTCGCTGTCGCGCTGCATGTCGTCGTCAACGGTTTCTCGCACGTAAAAGCGTGAGCAGAAAACGCCCAGTTCAAACAGCAGACACATAGGAATGGCCAGCAGTGTTTGTGAAAACACATCCGGCGGTGTCAGTAGCATGGCAACGACAAACACGGCCACAACGATATAAGGCCGCTTTTTGCGCAGATCATCAGCATTGGTAACCCCACTCCAGCAGAGTAGGATAATCGCTACAGGAATTTCAAAAGCCAGCCCAAATGCTAAAAACAGCCCCATCACAAAATCAAGGTAGCTGTTAATGTCAGTGGCAATGGTCACGCCCTGCGGTGCAGTTTGGGTGAAAAAGCCAAAGATCAGCGGAAATACGATGTAGTAGGCAAACAGCATACCGAGATAAAACAGTGCCGAACTTGAGACCAGCAACGGAATAATCAGTCGGCGCTCATGCTTGTACAACGCCGGCGCGATAAAGGCCCAAATCTGGTACAAGATCAGCGGTGCGGCAATAAACACCGAGACAATTAAGGTCAGCTTGATCGGTGCAATAAAGGGTGATGCCACTTCGGTTGCAATCATGCTTGCACCCTGCGGCATACGCTCAACCAAGGGGGCAGAGACCCACGCATAAATATCGTTTGAGAACCAAACGAGCCCAGCAAAAATCACTAAAATACTGATAATGGCGCGCAGTAAGCGGGTACGCAGCTCAATCAGGTGCGAAATCAGGGGCTGAGTATCATCCACCGACATTATGGTTGCTCCCTTTTGAGGCTCTGTTCTGACGCTAAATGTTGCGTAGACTGTGGTGCTGCCACCGCAACAGGCTCCGCCTGATTTAACGCAGAAGCAGGTAAACCTTCGGTCAGATGAACAGGGTGCTGATCATCAGCATCATGCTCATCTTCGGCTTGCTCGGCCAGCTCTGCTGGTGATGAGCCTTCCGGGTAAACCGAGGTAACCGGCTGGGCAGTCGCCGCTACAGTAGCGTTCTCAGCAGTATTTGCGGCAGATGAAACCGCCGTATTTTCAGGCTCGGTGCTCTCTGCCGAGGGTGCATAAGGGCGTTGCACGGAGTCAGCAGCCTCTTTGAGCTCACGCAGTGAGGCATCAAGCTCAGGAGAGAGATCTTTTAAATTCATCTGCTCTGCTTTTTTGAGGTTATTCTGCATCTCTTGCAATTTAAGCTCTTGGTTTAGCTCATTTTGCACCGATGCCGCCATCGCTCGGATTGTTCTCACCCAATGTGCGACTGTACGCACGGCAACCGGTAACCGTTCAGGCCCTAAGACAACCAAGCCGATAACGGCAATCAGTACCAGCTCCCAGAAACCGATATCAAACACGGGTTATACCTGCTCTTTGTTTTGGCTCTTTTTTGCACTGTCATCAGCGCTGCTGTGTTCAGCTTTGCTCTGATCGACAATATTCTGTGTAAAATCGGCATCGCCAAGATCATTTTTTTGCTGTGGCTTTGCGGCATCGTCATTGAGTGCTTTTTTAAAGTCACGCACTGCACCGCCCAGATCGCCGCCGATATTGCGCAGTTTTTTGGTACCAAACAGCAGCACAACAATGACCGCAATGATAAGTAACTGCCAAATACTGATTCCGCCCATGTTATATCCCTCTGAAAGAAATTAGGTTGTCATCATGCCGCAACAAGATGGTTTGCATTAAAAAGAGTAACTCAAAAATAGTGACTTAAAAATCAGGTTCAACGTGATGTTGTATCACCATTTTGCGGCTTACTCTGCCGTATTATCAACATAAAAAACAGTTTTAGGTATCACGTTGCCGCGACCAGCCAATTCCCCAGCATACGATACCAGCCACCAGCAAGCTTATCGGCCACATGGTACGGGTACTGACCTGCAAAATCACCGATGACAAAACCAAGGTCGCCCCCACCGTC
>CAMTGL010000008.1 GCA_947071955.1 uncultured Plesiomonas sp. | reverse complement strand
TGCATAACCAGAGTTAAAATTCAAAGCTACTTGGGCTGTGGAATGCGCTAAGTTGTGTGCATAAGGTGCATTCTCATCAGCACCAGGAACTCCGCTACCACGACGATCACGATCACGCTGGAAGTAGAACAAACCACCAGTTAGTTTAGAATCATCAATAAACTTTTCGTAGCTTGCGCCATAAGTAGGGCTTCCAGCATCTTGCTGAGCCATAACTGATGTTGATGCTAATGCACCAAAGACAGCCAGCGATAACGCTGCAACTTTAAATTGTTTCGCTTCCATTACGAACTCCCATTTATTGGATATTTTATCCGTGCTCTGGTCAGTTATTTATGCCACCGCTAACCAGAGTTCTCCCAAAGAAATAAAAACTAACTAAACCCCACACGGGTAAACACTCAACCACCTCAGTCTTCCGTGTGGAGAGGCAGTAGGTACATAACAAGAGTACTTTCGCAGCGCAAAACATCAATGCTTATTCGTGGCTTTTTTATAAATTTATGACAGAGTGCAAAAAAATATTACAGGAGGACTGGAACTATTTATAAGGCAGGTACTCAAATACGTGTTAAATCAATGATATAGAAAAATATCATTTAATTTCAATAACTTAATAAATACACATTGACGTATTACATTTTATATTGTTATCGAAATTAAAATATAAAATGAATAAAATAAGATATGCATCGCAAATTAATATGAATAAAGACGCATTAGCATGATATGTTTCGCACTAATTGCGCCCTATTTTTTCAATAACAGGGCGCTTATTTTGCGACGCAGATTAGCGGTTAATTATTTCTAAAAATTCATCTTCAGTGAGAATTGAAATACCTAATGCTTGGGCTTTTGCTAATTTTGAGCCTGCGGCATCACCTGCAATTAAATAGTCTGTTTTACTCGATACACTTCCCGTGACTTTACAACCTAATTGCAATAAATAGGCTTTTGCATCATCTCGGGTCATTCGGGTTAATGTTCCGGTTAATACAACAGTTTTATTCAATAACGGTGAATCTATCGGTGCACTCACCGCATCAACCGAAGTTTCTTCCCAAAAAATGCCCTGCTGCAGCAGATTATCAATAACGGTGATGTTATGTGGTTCACGCAAAAAGTGGTAAACATGCGCAGCGACCACCGCCCCTACATCTTGCACGGTTTGCAAACTTTCATGATTAGCTTCACGCAATGCCGTTAATGTATGAAAGTGTGCCGCTAAATTGGCTGCCGTAGCCTCCCCGACTTCACGAATCCCCAACGCATACAGAAAACGGGCAAAGGTGGTTTTTTTGGCCTTTTCGATGGCACTGAGTAAGTTTTGTGCCGACTTTGGCCCCATTCGTTCAAGACGGGTTAGCTCTCCTAGTGAGAGACGAAACAGATCTGCAGGCGTTTGAATCAACTCACGTTCGACAAGTTGATCAACAATTTTTTCGCCCATTCCCTCAATATCAAAAGCGCGGCGAGATGCAAAATGACGGATGGCTTCTTTACGCTGGGCTGGGCAGATTAATCCGCCACTGCAACGCGCAACCGCTTCGCCTTCAACACGCTCAACGGAAGAGGCACAAACTGGACACTCGGTAGGAAATATAATCTCTGTAACGCACGCAGGCCGACGCTCTAGCACGACACTGGCTATTTTAGGGATAACATCACCCGCTCGTCGGATCACGACAGTATCGCCAATACAGAGCCCTAAGCGGGTAATCTCATCTGCATTGTGCAGCGTGGCATTACTGACCGTGACCCCACCGACAAAAACAGGGTCTAATTTCGCCACAGGGGTAATAGCGCCGGTTCTACCGACCTGAAACTCGACATCCAGTACGGTGGTCAACTCTTCTTGCGCCGGAAATTTCACGGCAATTGCCCAGCGGGGCGCTCTGGCTACAAATCCTAACTGGGTTTGCAGTGCAAGATCATCCACTTTGATAACGACACCATCAATGTCAAAGTTAAGCTGATCACGTCTCGCCAGAATATCGGCATAGTAAGCAAGCACGGCCTGTTCGCCATTAACTTGCTTAACTTCATTGCTCACCGGCAACCCCCACTCACGCAGTACGTTTAAGCGCGCGATATGGCTTTCAGGCAGATGATTGCCGCTATGGGTATCAGCAATACCAATGCCATAGGCATAAAAGGCTAATGGGCGTTGAGCGGTAATTTTGCTATCAAGTTGACGCAGTGAACCTGCGGCTGCATTACGCGGGTTGACAAACAGCTTCTCTCCTTTGTGGCGAGCCTGTTCATTTATACGTTCAAAGCCATCACGCGTCATGAAAACTTCACCACGAACCTCCAAGCGCTGAGGGTATTCGCCATGTAAACGCAGTGGAATGGAGCGAATAGTGCGCACATTTTCGGTGATCTCTTCACCTGTCATGCCATCACCACGGGTTGCCGCCTGAACCAAAAGACCGTCAACATACAGCAAACTGACAGCCAAGCCGTCAAGTTTCGGCTCGCACGAATACGTCAGTGTTTGAGTGCTACCAAGACGGTCTAGTACTCTTTTTTGAAATGCCAAAAAATCGTCATTACCGAATGCGTTATCCAGTGAAAGCATCGGGACTTCATGCTTCACCTGAGAAAAGCCGCTAAGCGGCGCACCACCGACACGCTGTGTCGGGGAGTCTGGCGTAACTAACTCCGGATGTTCTGCTTCCAGATCCCGCAACTGCTGCATCTGACGATCATATTCGGCATCAGGTATCGAGGGCTGATCGAGTACATAATAAAGATATTCATGATGGCGGAGCTGCTCGCGTAACTCGGCTAACTGTTGTGTAATGCTATCGGCCATAGGTCTGCCCCCTTAATGAGAAAACCCCCGCCAAAGCGAGGGTTTTAGGTAAACGATATTTTACTGTGATATGTGCGTTATACGGTTCAGATAATGTTAAGCACACACCGCTTTAATACGCATTTTGTACTCTTCATTTTTCTGCGGTGTCCACATGCGGCGCTCATCATCAAGAACTAAACCACCCACATCATCAGCAATGCGCTGTGCAGCTTGCAGCATCAGTTTGAAGTTCTGGCTAGCATCACCGTAAGAAGGCACTTGCATAAAGATGGTGATCCCCGGTGTAGTAAATGCAGCCATATTAGCAACATCAAAAGTGCCAGGTTTTACCATATTTGCCAAACTAAACAGTACCGGACCGCTGCCCATTGGATCAATGTGGCGATGGAAAATAGCCATCTCGCCATGCTGAAAACCCAACTGCATCAGGCTATTTAGCAAACGCTCACCATCAATAATGTGCCCAGCATGTGCCGTGACATTCAGGACAAGCACATCACTTTTTGGCGCTTTTGGCGCTTCGGGTTCAACCGGTGCAGGCTCTACAGCATATTCGGGTTCAGCAGTCTCAATAAGCTGATCGTTATGCTCATCGTATTCGCTCTCTGTACGGGTATTTTCCGCATCAGTGCGCGAACGGGCCGGCTCAATTTGCTCATTATCATCGTCTAAATCAGACTGCAATTGAGGTGCTTTTTTCACCGACGCCTTTATCGGTCTTGCACTCAATACATCTTCATCAACGTCATCATCAACCGCTGAAAATGAAGGCTCTTCAGACGACTTACGCGAGCCTTTTTTCACCCGAACAGGTTCGAGATCATCAAGATCATCTTCCTGTTCCGGTGGCTGTTTTTCTTTTAAACGTTTAACGGGTTTGTGTCCAAACACCGTTGGCTTTTCCTTGCGGCTTGCCCACAATCCATGCAACAGCAAAGCAGCTATCGCTATCGCTCCCACGACAATCAAAATCAGACGCAAATCCTGCATCGCTGGTATCTCTTTAATAATTCAATATCTGTGCTCAAGTAGTGAGCAAAGTAACTATGACTCACTTTATGTGTTAGCGCTCTTATCTTCAAGTGCTGACACCGAATTCTCTGTACATTATGAAGTTTATGCTTACTTTTTGTCTATTTTTTAACCTTCTGGTTACATTTTTGCGTTAAGAATATGTATTCCCTACTTTAATTAAATGCAAATCAGCCAATATAGATGTCAGGTGTTGTACATTTTAGTGACTGGTATCTCCTTTGCGCTGCCGTTATGATTTAGGCAAGTGAACTGTGTGGATAGACAATATGTCATCAACAACAAAGACAAAAATGACCGAAAATGGTGTGACCTTCTTTTTACAGGGGTGGAAACTGGCCTTTCTTCCGGGAATTCGCCGCTACGTTATTCTGCCGCTATTAGTCAATGTATTACTGATTGGGAGTGCTTTTTACTGGTTAGCCAGCCATATGCAGGCGTGGATCGGGAGGCTTCTTTCCCATATCCCCGATTGGCTGCAATGGCTGAACTACTTACTCTGGCCACTGGCGGTTATCAGTGTGTTGCTGCTGTTTGGCTATTTTTTCAGTACGCTGGCCAATATTATTGCTTCCCCGTTTAACGGGCTGTTAGCTGAACAGCTTGAAGCCCATTTGACCGGAGAGGAGCCGCCTGTGACGGGAGTCATGACATTACTGCGTGATGTACCGCGTATTTTGAAGCGTGAAGTGCGAAAGTTGGTGTATTACTTACCAAAAGTGATTGCGTTACTGTTGGTATCTCTCATTCCTGTCGTTGGCCAGACACTTGCCCCGCTATTGTGGTTATTGCTGACGGCATGGATGTTGGCAGTTCAGTACTCAGATTATCCGTTCGATAATCATAAAATTCCCTTTACGACGATGCGTGATGCACTAAAACAGCGCCGGATCACCAGTATTACGTTCGGCGGACTCATCAGTATTTGCACTATGGTGCCACTGCTGAATTTAGTGATTATGCCGGTAGCAGTTTGTGGTGCAACAGCGATGTGGGTCGCCTGTTATCGCCCACAACTCAAGGGAACAGGCGCAAAATAGACTACCTGCGCTAAGTGCTAACGTCAGCCGAAACAACACACATCAAAAATAAAACAAAAAAGAAGGGCCCTCTCATGGCCCTTTTTTTATCTCTATTTTTATCTCTCAGCATGGCTTCATACGGTGTGATTGACTAACGCACACACTGCAAAAGTACAGATCCCACCGAATAACCAGCTCCAAATGAACAGAGCACACCGTAGTCACCGGCAGAAAAATCATAATGATAACGATGAAAAGCAATAACCGAACCCGCCGAGCTGGTATTGCCAAACTCATGCAAAATAGTTGGTGCATCGAGCGGCAGAGGATCTCGCCCCAGAACTTTACGTGCAAGAAAGGTATTCATATTGCTGTTTGCCTGATGCAACCACAAACGTTTGAGCTGATGGCTCTCTAATCCAACCCGTTGTAATTGCTGTTCAAGCAGTTGGCTGACCAATGGCAGCACCTCTTTAAACACTTTCCGCCCCTCTTGCATAAATAGCTTATCGCGGTTGAACTGTGTTTCTGGTGTTGCTCGATTCAAAAAACCAAAGTTATTGCGGATGTTATTTGAAAAATGGGTGTGCAGTGTTCTATCCATAATCTGAAATGCTTTACGGCTCTGGCTATTTTCTGCTTTTTCCAGCACTAAAGCACTGCATGCATCACCAAAAATAAAGTGTGAATCACGATCACGGAAGTTTGCGTGCCCACTGCAAATTTCTGGATTCACAACCAGTACGGTATTTGCCATACCGCTGTTTATTGCATCAACAGCCTGACTAATGGCAAATGTAGCTGATGAGCAAGCCACATTCATATCAAATGCATAACCACCTGCACCCAGCAGAGCTTGCACCTCAATGGCGATGGCCGGATAAGCACGCTGTAAATTAGAGGCTGCCACAATGACCAAGTCAACGTCAGCCGCTTTGCGCTCTGACGTTTGCAAAGCTTCTTTTGCCGCACTGACCGCCATTTGTGCCATTAAACTGGGCTGGTCATCACTCGGTTCAGGCAGCAAAGGCTGCATAACGTCAGGGTCAATAATACCTTCACGTGCCATCACGTAACGTTGTTTGATACCTGAGGCTTTTTCAATAAATTCAGTGCTGGATGTCTGTAATGGGGCCAATTGCCCGGCCGTAATAGCGCCGTGGTTTTCAGCATTGTAACGGGCAACATACTGATTGAACGCGTAGACCAATTCGGTATTGGTGATTTGGTGTGGTGGGATATAAAGACCAGAGCCACTGATCACAATCTGCTGCATACATCATCCTTGTTCATACATTACAGATGCCAATAAGATCGCAATCTGCCAATAAAAAAAGTGAAGCCTAGACTCTCATACAGGCTATCCCTAAGATTACGCAGATGTTAAAAAAAGTCGAGCGATGTTGGCAGGTAACGCGCAGTTGCTATCATGCAGTGGCTATGCTCACAACAATAAACGCTTGCCAGTGAAAATACCCTGTTCAGCTAATTGCATTAATTGAATAACGATATACGTAATCGGTGTTTCCGATCTTAAACAGCCGGCGTATGCTAAACCTCATTAAAGTTTCAAGGTGTTGATTTGTTGGCGTAAGATCAGTGAGTTGTTTAAAAAACACGTCTGAACAACACAACGTTAACCAGCATCCCCCAGATTCAACGGTGAGCGCAACTTAGTGCTGCTAGGTCTGTTTGGTGATAAACCGACTCTTTGTATGCTCACTGAAACCGAAAAATATGACTGTGATAGGCGATATACCAAATACTTTACCGGAAGGAATTGGACTATGAGCAACATTTATGCAGATAACTCACAGACCATTGGTCATACCCCACTGGTTCGCCTGAACAGAGTCAGTAATGGAAATGTACTGGTTAAAGTTGAATCCCGTAACCCAAGTTTTAGTGTAAAGTGCCGAATTGGTGCCAATATGATTTGGGATGCCGAAAAGCGCGGAATTCTGACGCATGATAAAGAGTTAATTGAGCCAACCAGTGGTAATACAGGGATTGCACTCGCCTATGTTGCCGCAGCGCGTGGTTATAAACTAACATTAACCATGCCAGAAACCATGAGTTTAGAGCGCCGTAAGTTACTTAAAGCACTCGGGGCTAACCTGATTTTAACCGAAGGCGCAAAAGGCATGAAAGGCGCGATTAATAAAGCCGAAGAGATTGTCGCCGCCGAACCCGAGCGTTATGTTTTATTGCAACAATTTAATAACCCAGCCAACCCAGAGATCCATGAAAAAACTACCGGCCCTGAAATCTGGAATGATACTGACGGTGACATTGATGTGTTTGTTGCCGGTGTAGGAACGGGCGGTACACTGACCGGTGTGAGCCGCTACTTAAAGCAAACAAAAGGCAAGGCGATTATCTCGGTTGCAGTTGAGCCAAAAGACTCGCCGGTAATTTCACAGGCGCTGGCCGGTGAAGAGATTAAACCCGGCCCACATAAAATTCAGGGTATCGGTGCAGGCTTTATCCCCGGAAACCTAGATTTGAGCCTGATTGATCGTGTTGAGCTTATCACTAACGAAGAAGCTATCAGCATGGCGCGCCGTTTAATGGAAGAAGAGGGTATTTTAGCCGGCATTTCATCGGGAGCTGCGGTTGTTGCAGCCAATAATATTGCTGCGTTGCCAGAATTTGCCGGAAAAACGATTGTTGTGCTGCTACCCTCCTCAGGTGAGCGTTATTTGAGCACCGCACTGTTTGCCGATATCTTCACAGAAAAAGAAATGCAACAGTAATGCCACTTCGCTAAATTGTATAAAAAGGCATCAAATTCGATGCCTTTTTGTGCGCTAGCACTAAGTTCTATACTCACAGTGATTGATTTATTTCCCCCTCTCTTGTATTAAACCAATCAATTTTTTCGTAGCGTAAAATTAATCAGAGTATGCGACGTTTTTGCTATGCATTGTTAATCTTATACAATGCTTCTTTCGTTAAAGACGTTCATCATGACGTTAAACGTTTACTTTGATAAATTTACGACATAATTCGAACAGTAATATTAATAACAAAACAGGTTGACGCTAGTTAGTTGTATACTGCGTATAACCTCCACAACTCATTGGGATAAACTACTATGTTTGAGAAACAAGTTACTATTACCGCACCAAACGGCCTGCACACTCGCCCTGCTGCACAGTTTGTGAAAGAAGCGAAAGCTTTTGCTGCTGATATCACTGTTAACTCTAATGGCAAAAGCGCAAGCGCAAAGAGCCTGTTTAAACTGCAAACACTGGGTCTGACCCAAGGTACTGTTGTAACTATCTCTGCTGAAGGCGAAGACGAGCAAAAAGCCGTTGAGCACCTTGTAAAACTGATGGCTGAGCTTGAGTAATCAGGCTACAACACGTAACGAATTCGTAATTGCAGAAATAACGTATAGGTAGGGCTATGATTTCAGGCATCTTGGCATCACCCGGTATCGCTTTTGGTAAGGCATTATTGCTGAAAGAAGACGAGATCGTGATTAACCGTGCAACACTGGCTGCAGATCAGCTAGAGAGCGAAATTGCACGTTTTTTTGATGGTCGTAACAAAGCAGCGGCCCAACTGGAAACGATCAAACAAAAAGCAGCAGTGACACTGGGCGAAGAAAAGGAAGCCATCTTCGAAGGTCACATCATGCTGCTGGAAGATGAAGAGCTAGAGCAGGAAATCATAGCCTATATCCGTGAAAACAGTGCATCGGCAGAAGCCGCTATTCACGCCATTTTAGAAGGCCAAGCACAATCGCTAGAAGAGCTCGATGATGAGTATCTAAAAGAGCGTGCCGCTGATGTGCGTGATATCGGTAAGCGTCTGCTGAAAAATGTGCTTGGCATGAACATTGTCGATTTAAGCGCTATCAGTGAAGAGGTGATTCTGATCGCAAACGATCTGACACCATCAGAAACTGCGCAGCTGAATCTGGACAAGGTTCTTGGCTTTGTCACTGATATTGGTGGTCGCACCTCACACACCTCTATCATGGCGCGCTCACTTGAGCTGCCTGCCATTGTCGGCACTAACAATGTTACCCAACAAGTTAAATCGGGTGATTTTGTGGTACTCGATGCAATCAGCAATGCTGTGCACATCAACCCAACTGCCGCACAAATTGAACAACTCAAAGAGATTCAAGCCCGTTTTGCTAACGAAAAAGCAGAGCTGGCAAAGTTAAAAGATCTTCCCGCGATGACGCTAGATGGCCACCAAATTGAAGTGTGTGGCAACATTGGTACAGTGCGTGATGTTGACGGTGTAGAGCGTAACGGTGGCGAGGGCGTTGGCCTGTATCGTACCGAGTTCCTGTTTATGGACCGTGATGCACTGCCAACCGAAGATGAACAGTTTGCTGCCTACAAAGCCGTTGCACAGGCAATGGGTGATCAAGCTGTTATCGTGCGTACCATGGATATCGGCGGTGATAAAGACCTGCCATATCTAAACCTGCCAAAAGAGATGAACCCATTCTTGGGCTGGCGTGCAATTCGTATCTGTTTAGATCGTAAAGAGATTTTGCGTGCTCAGTTGCGGGCTATTTTGCGCGCATCTGCGTTCGGTAAGCTGCGCATTATGTTCCCAATGATCATTTCGGTTGAAGAGGTTCGCACTTTGCGTGCTGAACTCGATGAGCTGAAGCTGGCTCTGAAGGCCGAAGGTCATGCTTTTGATGAAAATATTGAAGTCGGTGTGATGGTTGAAACCCCCGCAGCGGCCGCAATTGCACATCACTTAGCAAAAGAAGTCGATTTCTTCAGTATTGGAACAAACGACCTGACTCAGTATACTCTGGCCGTCGATCGTGGTAACGAGCTGATTTCACACCTGTATAACCCAATGACACCTGCTGTTCTGACGCTGATCAAGCAAGTCATTGACGCTTCCCACAAAGAGGGTAAGTGGACAGGCATGTGTGGTGAGTTAGCCGGTGATGAGCGTGCAGCCGTACTGCTATTAGGTATGGGGCTGGATGAGTTCAGCATGAGTGCAATTTCTATTCCGCGCATCAAAAAAGTGATCCGTAACGTCAACTTTGAAGATGCGAAGACCTTGGCTGAGCAAGCATTGGCACAGCCAACTGCCGCGGATATCATGGCGCTGGTCAATAAGTTTTTGGAAGAAAAAACACTTTGCTGATTGTGCTAACGTGGTAAGTACACTAAGTTAGCGCAAGAAGCCGAATAATTTCCGATAATGAGGATGATACTATGGGTCTGTTCGATAAGCTGAAAAAACTGGTTTCTGATGATTCTAGCGATACGGGTAGCATTGAGATTTTCGCGCCACTGTCCGGTGAAATCGTAAATATCGAAGATGTACCTGATGTGGTTTTTGCTGAAAAAATCGTCGGTGACGGTATTGCAATCAAGCCATCAGGCAACCTGATGGTTGCACCGGTTGACGGTACTATCGGTAAGATTTTCGAAACCAACCATGCATTCTCTATCGAGTCTGATTCTGGTATCGAGCTGTTTGTTCACTTCGGTATTGATACCGTTGAACTGAAAGGCGAAGGCTTCAAGCGTATTGCTGAAGAAGGCCAGCGTGTGAAGATGGGTGATCCGGTTATTGAGTTTGATCTGGCCGTGCTGGAAGCAAAAGCAAAATCAACCCTGACGCCTGTTGTTATCTCTAACATGGATGAAATCAAAGAGATGGTTAAGCTCTCTGGTAGCATCACTGTGGGTGAAACACCGGTACTGCGCATCAAAAAGTAAGGGTGAAATAGGGTATGTTTTCATACCTTATCTTCCGATAAAAAAAGCCGACATGCATATGTCGGCTTTTTTGTTGTTCAATCTTGTTGTGCCATATTGCAGCTCAATATCTACCGTTATCTGCCATTATTTGTTGTACAACACGGCAATAAGGCGATACGGGCTTAAAGCTGCTCAAGGCGGGTACGGGAAGGCGCGAAATAGTAGCCTCCAGTGACTGCTCGGGTGTATTTGAGCAGACGATCGTACTGACCATCCTCTAACCCACCAAACATGCTTAGCAGCTGTTTCTCGATGTTATACAGCGAGTGACAGTAGGCGCAGAAGTACAGACCGTGTTCATCACTGACTTTACCGTAAGGCAGGCTGTGACGCAGGATCTTGAGCCCTTTCCCCTCTTCTTTCAAATCAACTCGGCTAACGTGCGAGTTTTCAAAGCGCTGTTCAGGTTCTAGCTCTTCACTTTCAGTTTTTGTACGACCAATGGTTTTCTCTTGATCTTGTTCGTTCAAGCCGTGCCATTTCGGTAGGTTATGTGCATAACGCTGCACCAGAATATAGCTACCACCCTGATCAGGGCCTTCGGCAATTACGCCGACTTGCTCACGCGGTTCATCACCATGCGGATTTTCTGTACCGTCAATAAAACCGGTCATATCACGAGCATCAAGGTAACGAAAGCCATGTTGTTCATCAGTTACGGTCACACAATCGCCGAGCGCATTCAGCACATCCTGAGCCAGTGCATAATTCAGATCATGGCGCTGAGAGTGGATATGAATAAACACATCTTCTTGTGTTTCAGGGGCGATGTGTCGCTCTTCACCCAGCTCGACAAACGGTTTTAGCTCGGGAGCTTCTTCATCGCCTGCCAGTGTACGCCAGAGTGCATCACCAAAAGCCCATGTGCCTGACAGTGCGGCATCTGCATCACTGGCAGCATAGTGATCTATCATCGCCGGAAATTGTTTGGCAATCTCACGGACACGGGAAACCCCCTGCTCAACATGTAAGACAAGGAACATGGCAAAGCGACTGCCTTCCGGCACGACTCCACTTTGAGCTAGCGTCATAAGGTTATCCTCTGTTGTTATCTTTTAAAGACGATCATTTTCAGGCGAATATCTGCCCGGTAAAACATACCTTGGCCGAACCGGAAACAGCTATTCGGCCGGTATTCATCTGTTATTGATCTGCTTTTATGCTATTTGTGTGCCGCTTACAGGATCAACTCGCGTCAACCGAGTCAGCTTCTGCCTGCCACATGATCTGCTGTACCTTCCAGTTACGCAGCACATCATCAGGCGGTAATAGCCCTTGCGGGCCGCTCCATTGGCCGCTAAAGGCATAGCGGACACGCTGATCTTGCGGAGCCTGACAAATAACAGCTGATGGCGTATCGGCCAGCCCTACTGTACAGCGAGCGCCTAGCGCTTTTGGGTAGATATCGGAAAACAGATTTCCAACATGCGTGCCCCATTCTGTCTCAATTTTGGGGCTATAAATAGCGATAGTATCAATCTTATCTTTACTTTTTCCGCTGAATACCAGTGCACGCTGATTATCTTGCAGGGCTTCTGCATAGGGTTGTATCTCACCATTGTGCATCTGCATGCCGGTGCGCACTTGGTATTGATCCCCCAACTTATCTTGGAGTGTATCGGCAGAAATCGGGGTATCGTGTGTAATGCCTAAGACTTGCTCGCCATTAACGCTTGAGCTGCTGCGAAACCAGCTAAGTGGTGACCACCAGCTTGATGTGCTGCCGGAAGCGGCTGGAGTATGGGCTTCAGTCTCGGTCTGAGGAGTGTCTGTCTGGGTATCACCATAAAACGTACTGCATCCTGCCAGTAGCAGGGGGAGTGCCATAATCCATGCGTGATGCTTCATGCGGTTTCCTCTTTATGCGTGTTCATCAGGCTAATAGCCTGATTCATGAGCTGTTATCGCTGAATATCTCATGATTAATATGACAAAAATTAGACGTATGGTAACTCAGATTGTCACGCGATGAGATAAGAATAGCGGATTAATCGACACTGTTATTGAGGTAATTCGGTGATAAAAGCAATACTGATACTGAGATGGCATTAAGGTGACATTGAGATAGCATAATGTAGAAATAACCCAATTAGTGGGGTTCTATCATCAAAGCCTGAGGTTTAAAGGCGGCGGCCAAACGCTTGCTGCGCAAGACATAGATCAGTGCCCACACGGTAATCATCAGCAGTGTGGCATTGGGCAGGGCAAAATCAGCCGGTTTGGTGATAGCCTGTTTGGACAGCATCAACAGATCCCCCAATAACATGCTGGGCAGCAGAAAACGGCTCATTTGCCATACTTTTGGCCAGTGATGCCGACGTCCGGCCACTAAAAACAGAAATACGGCTGGCAAGCCAAGCGACATGCCAAACCAAAAATCATCAATGCTGGGATAGAAGAGTGTTAGCAGGGTATTGCCCGTTTCACGTGATGCACCCGCAATAATGAACAGTGCCCATGTTTTGGCCTGTAGCACGACAATGGCCCAAAATAACCACGGCAAGCGCAGTTGACCGTGGTTATCATATTCATCGGGGTGATAGTGCGGCGGGTTCGGCAAAGAGGAGGTCATAACGGTAACCACTTACTCATCAATGCTGTCTTCTATCAGCCGTTTTCCCAGACAGATGGTGTCTTGGATTTCATAGCCGAGCTTTTCATACATATTGATAACGGATTGATTCTCTTCCCGCACCAGCAGATGAATTTTCGGGCAACCACGGGCAATCAGCTTTTTTTCAACCCGATTAACCAGTGCGTTGGCAATGCCGCGACCACGATAATCTGGGTGAACAGCCAAATAGGTGACCCAACCACGGTGACCATCGTAACCTCCCATGATAGTACCGATAACTTCGCCTGCAACTTCGGCAACCAAAAATAGATCGGCACCGGTATGCACTTTACGCTCGATATCGATCTCAGGATCATTCCACGGGCGCAGCACATCGCAGCGATCCCACAATGTCAGTACTTCTTCAAAATCATTTTGTTTAAAAACACGAATTTCCATTGCTGTACCCGAAACTATCTCAAACTGTTTTAATTATTAATACGCAGCATCTGTATGCAAGGCGCTGTACGACGACATTAACCACACAGCCTGTGATGCTATAACAAGCGCCTCACGCCAACACCGGTAGACATGACCAGTGTGGCCTACTCTGCGTAGTAGGCGCGTTAGTGTAATGCCTTAACTTAACATATGCATTACCTGCGGTTGGATCTGAGGGTGAAAATAGTGAAAAAACCGCGCGGCTTTAACAGCAGGGCGGTTTTTTTTGATCACAAACAGAATTAAGTGCGAGGTTTACTTAAAAACCGGGTTTTACATCACTCATATCCGGCAGTTTGTGAGCAATACCTTTGTGGCAATCAATACAGGTTTGGCCGTCAGTAATGGCTTTTTCATGCATTTTTGCCGCGACCGTTTTCTGTGCGGTAAAATCCATATTATCGAAGTTGTGACAGTTACGGCACTCTTGTGAGTTGGTCGCTTTAAGGCGCGCCCACTCACGTTCAGCCATGACTTTCCGGTGCTCTTCAAATTTTAGCGGAGTATCGACGATACCGAATACTTTGGCATACAGCTCACGGCTGGCCTGTACTTTACGGATCATTTTATGGGTGAAATCTTGTGGCAGATGGCAATCTGGGCAGGTTGCTTTCACGCCGCTACGGTTATTAAAGTGCGCGGTTTCGATGTATTCCTGATACACGTTGTCTTTCATTTCATGGCAGCTGATACAGAACTGTTCGGTACTGGTAGCATGCATGGTGGTGTTAAAGGTGACAACAAAGGCGATACCACCAATAAAACCGATAATCAACAGAGTACCCAATGCCAAGCGGCTGGGTTTACGCCACCATGTCCATGCGCGTTTTAGCAAGCTGGGCTTTTTTTCAGTGTTCATGGATACCTCTGATTACTGGCCAAAACCGGTGGTCGGTTTGAAGGTGTTGTCGATAATCGGTGTTGCATCAGTTTGCGGTACATGGCACTGCAAACAGAAGTAACGACGCGGCGCAACTTGGTTGAGTACTTTGCCATCACGATCCATAAAGTGGGTCGGGCTGATACGCGGCGCACCGGAAACGCGGTACTTCTCAACACCGTGGCACTGTAAACATTGGTTGTTGTTCATAGAGACTTGATACCCTTTAATATCATGCGGGATCAGCGGCGGCTGATTCACATAATCAAGCGGTAGACGCTGTTGCTCTTTAGGTTGTGTGGCAATTTTTTCGACCGGCTGCGCCGCTTCGGAAGATTTAGCAAAATCGACGTTATAGTTATTTTTAACACTGTCAGTGGTGGCAGCATGAGCCCCCAGTGCCAGCGCGGTCAGCATAAAACACAGGGAAAGTAGCTTTTTCATTTTTTCACTCCCGAATCAGTCAATCGAGTCGTTATCTGAAATACATGTTCGGCACATACGTCGATACAACGTCCACAGGTGATGCAGTCTTGACTGAGCACCTGTGTAGATTGTTCGGCATTGCCGTGTAAAGGTGTACGTAATACATGCGGTTCGGGGCAGACATGGTAGCAATCCATGCAGCGGGTGCAGTTTTCCCGTGCCACGGCATTGACCCGTAACAGGCCTTTTGCGCCTATCACGCCATACAGCGCTCCCATCGGGCAGAGGTGGCCACACCAGCCGTGTTCAACCACTAGCAGATCAAACACGAATATAGCAATCACCAACCACAGGCCTGCACCCGCACCAAAAATTAGGGCTCGCCCCAAGGTGGCGACCGGATTCACCCACTCCCACAGCAACGTTCCGCTGAATGCGCTACCAATCAAGATCATGGCAAGCAGCACATAGCGGGTCATGCGCGGCAGTGTTGCACTGGTACGGATCCCCAGCTTGCGCCGCAGCCATGCCGCGGCATCGGTGACCATGTTCAGCGGGCATACCCATGCACAAAATGCTCGGCTGGCAATCAGGGCATAGCTGACAGCAATGATCAGCCCGCCGACCAGTGCGAGTGTTTGTGGCCAGTGTCCGGCGGCCAGACTTTGTAATAGGATCAGCGGATCGGTCAACGGCACGGTATCGAGCAGCAAGCTGCTGCTGTAGTTGCCTTTTAAGATCCACACGCCCCACCACGGTCCGGCAAGAAACATCGCCAGAACCAGCAGTTGTACTGCACGGCGAGCCAGCAAAAATCGATGGGCATATGCCCAGCCATGACGCGATACTGCATCGCGCCCTGCTAGCTTGGGTGAGTTAACCGCCATCTATAAGCCCTCTTTTAGCTGTACGCTGCCGGATGTTAGCGGCTCTGCGGGGGAGGAGATTGCAGCAGCCGGAGCGGGCTGACGCACAGGCAGTTGAACGCCCTCTGGCACCAGTGAGTGTCCGGCTTTTTCTTTCTCTTCCCACCCTAAGCGATAGTGTTGCCCCAGCAACCCTTTTGCCAATGACATCGGCAGCACTTTGATTGCCGCCTCTTCCAGCACGCACGCTTGTTCACATTTTCCGCATCCGGTACAGGCATCACTGTGTACGGTGGGGATGAATTTTGCGTGTTTACCGGTACGGCTGTTGTGCTGTACATCCAACGTAATAGCTTTATCAATTTGCGGACACACGCGATAGCAAACATCACAACGCAGCCCTTGCCAGTTCAAGCAGCTCTCTTGATCGAGCAGTACTGCTAGCCCCATGCGCGCATCATCAATGTTGGTTAATGCCGGATCGAGCGCACCGCTTGGGCAAGCCGGAACACACGGAATGTCATCGCACATTTCACACGGCACGGCACGGGCAACAAAATAGGGCGTGCCTGATGCTACCGGTGCCAGCAACGTCGCCAGTTTGAGTGTGTCGTACGGGCAGGCTTGTACACACTGACCGCAGCGGATACACGCCGCACTAAACTCAGGTTCCGCCAGTGCGCCGGGCGGACGCAGTAATACGCCCTCTTTGGCCTTAGCTTGCCCCTGTTTTTGCTGTAAGCCCAGTAGCAGAGCCGCGCCCCCTACAGCGCATGCTGTTCGCCCAAGATCGCGCAAAAAACGCCGTCGCGCCGGGGTTTTATCCCTGATACGTGCAGTATCGTTGTTGCTGATACTGTTGCTGCGGACGGTTTTTTTTGTTGGCCGCTGCTCTGCCGGGCTATTTGGTGAATCTGCCATGCGTTAAATTCCGTTGTGTTGTCACGGTACGCTGAAGGTCAACCGGTAGCGCGGTGATTTTGGGCTACCGATTGACCTTTGCATCACGCTTTCATCAGCTTCACTGCACACTTCTTGAAGTCTGTTTCCTTCGAGAGCGGGTCTGTTGCATCGAGTGTGAGTTTGTTCACCAACTGAGCAGCATCAAAGAACGGCATGTATACCAAGCCGCGCGGTGGCTTGTTACGGCCACGCGTTTCAATCAAGGAGATCACCTCTCCTCGGCGTGAAACAACTTTGACTTTGTCACCACGGCGCAAGCCACGATCTTTAGCATCAAGCGGATGAATAAAGACCACCGCTTCTGGGAAAGCGCGGTGCAGCTCAGGCACTCGGCGGGTCATCGAACCTGTATGCCAATGCTCAAGGACGCGGCCAGTGGATAACCACAGGTCAAACTCTTTATCCGGCACTTCAGCAGCAGGTTCGAATGGCAGCGCAAAAATGACCGCTTTGCGATCAGGATTGCCGTAGAAGCTAACCTCTTCGCCCGCTTTAACATACGGGTCAAAGCCTTCGCGGTAACGCCACAAGGTCTCTTTTCCGCCGACAACCGGCCAGCGCAAACCGCGTGCCTGATGGTACATATCAAACGGCGCTAAATCGTGACCATGCCCACGGCCAAATCCGGCGTACTCTTCAAACAAGCCTTTTTGTACATAGAAGCCAAAATCACGAGATTCATCATTTAGGCGTGTTTCGGGGATCTCATCTAACGTAAAGCGGTTGACCTGACCGTTGGCATACAGCACGTCAAACAGTGTTTTACCGCGGTATTCTGGCTGCAGAGCCACCAGTTCTTCTGGCCACACCTCTTCCACTTTGAAGCGCTTGGAGAACTCCATCAGCTGCCACAAGTCTGATTTAGACTCAGCCGGTGCTTTAACCTGCTGATACCAGAACTGGGTACGGCGCTCGGCATTACCGTATGCGCCCTCTTTTTCTACCCACATTGAAGTAGGTAAAATCAGATCTGCAGCCATAGCACTAATGGTTGGGTAGGGGTCAGAAACTACCACAAAGTTGCGCGGATCACGCCAACCGGGTAAACGATCTTCGTTGATATTCGGGCCGGCTTGCATGTTGTTGGTACACATGGTCCAGTAGAAATTCAGCGTGCCATCTTTTAATGCACGATCTTGTGCAATGGCATGCAGGCCAACTTTATCTGGAATTGTTCCAGCTGGCAGTTTCCACGCTTTTTCAGCGATCTGGCGGTGCTTCTCATTGGTAACAACCATGTCTGCCGGCAGACGGTGGGCAAATGTACCCACTTCACGGGCAGTACCACAGGCTGAAGGCTGGCCGGTCAGTGAGAACGGCCCACAACCTGGTTTTGAGATTTTGCCCGTCAGCAGGTGGATGTTGTAGCACAGGTTATTTGCCCATACGCCACGGGTGTGCTGATTAAAGCCCATCGTCCAGTATGAGATGACCTTGATATTTGGATCGGCATACAGTTTTGCCAGCGCGACCAGTGAATCGGCCGGAACACCGGTCATTGCCTCGGTTTTTTCCAGTGTGTATTCCGCAACAAACTTTTTATAGGCTGCAACATCAAGTGGCGTTGCTGCGCCGCTGTCTGGGTTCTTCGCCGCCGCTTGCAGAGGGTGTGTCGGACGCAGGCCATAACCGATGTCGGTTGCCCCTTCCTTAAAGACGGTGTGCTTAGTGATAAAATCCTGATCAACGGCATTATTTTCAATAATGTAGTTGGCAATATAGTTCAGGATCACCAGATCTGACTGCGGGGTAAAAATAATCGGGTAGTCGGCCAGTTCAAAGCTGCGGTGCTCGAACGTTGACATCACCGCCACTTTTACATCAGGTTTGGACAAACGGCGGTCGGTAATGCGCGACCATAAGATCGGGTGCATTTCGGCCATGTTGGAGCCCCACAGCACGAACGCATCGGCCTGTTCGATATCATCGTAACAGCCCATAGGTTCATCCATACCAAACGTACGCATGAAACCTACCACCGCTGATGCCATACAGTGGCGCGCATTCGGGTCAATGTTGTTTGAACGAAAGCCTGCTTTGAACAGTTTCGCCGCAGCATAGCCTTCCCATACAGTCCATTGGCCTGAACCAAACATACCAATGGCCGTTGGGCCTTTCTCTTTCAGTGTCAGCTTTGCTTTGGCTTCCATGATATCGAACGCTTCTACCCACGAAATGGGGGTAAATTCGCCCTCTTTATCATACTGCCCCTCTTTCATGCGCAGTAACGGCTGTGTCAGACGGTCTTTTCCGTACATGATTTTTGGCAGGAAATACCCTTTGATACAGTTCAGACCACGGTTAACAGGAGCATCAGGATCACCTTGTGACGCCACTACGCGGCCATTTTGTGTACCCACCAGCACACCGCACCCTGTACCGCAAAAACGGCATGGTGCTTTATCCCACGTAATCTGATTATTCCCAGCCGACTCGGCCGCATTTGCGATAGCAGGCAATGTCACACCGGCCGCGACAGCAGCTGCCGCAGCGGCATTTGCCTTCATAAAGTCTCGACGACTGAGTTTCATGGCATTTCCTCACCTTGATCATCTTGCTGGTGATACACCAGCGACACCGCCAACACGCCCTGAATATTGCGCGCTGACTCTATATTGGCTAATAGCACGTCAGAGGCCGCAGCCTGCATGACAACCACCATTTTTCCCTCTTCATTGATACCGGGGATCTCAGTATCCGGTATCTCGCTCAGTGCGCTACGCACTGCATCTATCTTTTCCGGGCGTGCATGCACCACTAATCCGCACACGTGCCACTCATCGGGCATATCATTGGGCGTAGTCACCGCTGTATCGGCACTTGGCATAACGGTTATCTCTTTTACGGGATTAACTGAAACTGCCGTTTGGCCGTTCAGCGGGGAGTTATTTGGCATTATCGTCCTCATGATGTGGCAAGGTGCTGTGGTGGGCGTTGGCAATATCAAGCGTAGCCGCAGAGATCAGCGAAATCGCCTGTACCGGACACACCGACACGCAAGCGCCACAGCCCGAACAGAGCGCAGCATCAATAACCGGTGGGCTAACCCCACCGAGTACTGGTGTAAAACGAATGGCTCGCGGTTCGCAGCCATCCTGACAACTGCGGCATGTCACGCTGTTGTGGGCCAAACACGTGCTGCTAATTTGCGGGGAGAGCTGCCAGGCAAGCGCGGTTGTCGGAACAAAGGCATTCGCCTGACAAACCTGTACACACGCCTGACAAAAAGTGCATTCGGCACGGCTGAAATCTACTTTCGGAAAACCGCCATCGCCCACCACCAGCACGCCGGTCTCGCACGCGCGTACGCAATCACCACACCGCGTACAGGCAGCCGTAAACGCCGCCTCATTTTTAGCCCATGGCGGACGAAGAGGCGTATCACGTTGTATCGTTTCACGGCGAAAACGGCCGCGGAAAAGTTGGCGACGAGTGAGCTCTGTTGGCATTCTCTTCTTTTATTATCCGAATGTTGCAACAAACAGGGAGAAACTGGCAGCGTAAGGTAGAATTTTATCCCGTGCAGTATAATTACCCAAATTAGGTAAATAAGTGTGTGTATTGTTTAAGATCAACTACTTTGTGTAAAAAACCACCAGCGATAATGCGCCAGATCACAAAATCAAAATCGCAATTTTTATACCGATAACTGATTATATGCACATAAGCGCGTACTTGCTGAGGCGAAATAGCAGCCCTGATTTTATCTTGTTGAACATGGCATTTTTAGCGATATAACTCTTCCCCGTACCCGCGCTAAAATGATCAAGATAAAACTTGAGGAAACGCAGCCCTACATGAAACAGACCTCTGTCGCCCGTACCATTGATCGCAGCCTGATTGGTATTGTGATTTTATCCATGCTCTCAACCCTACTCGGGTTGATGACACTGGTCAGCAGCTTAAAGGATGCCGAAGCGATCAATATCGCCGGCTCACTGCGAATGCAGAGCTACCGAATTGCCTACGATCTGAAAACCCACTCAGACACACTGCCCGAGCATTTGGCACACTACCAGCAATCACTCACCGCACCTTCGTTAATCAGGCTTGATAGCCCGTTAACCCCACACTCTTTGCGGCAGAGCTACCGTTCACTGCTCGAAACATGGCAGCAAATTCATCAGCAAATCAATCAGCACCAGAACCAGCACTATCTTGATCAGATCGTTGATTATGTCAGCCAGATAGACCATTTTGTTTACGAACTGCAGCGTTTTTCTGAGATAAAACTGGCCATTGCCGGTGTCACCGGCGGTATCGGGTTAATCGGCATTCTGTTTCTTGCACTCTTTACTATGCTGTTTACCCGCCGGCAAATTATCGCCCCGCTAGATAAACTGATTGCGGCCAGCAAAGAGGTTCAAAACCGTCAATTTGCCCATCAGCCTCTGGCCGTTGATCTAACCAACGAGATGGGAGGTTTATCACGCACCTTTACCTCTATGTCGGCAGAGCTAAGCAAGCTGTACCGCTCTCTTGAAGAGCAGGTGGCAATGAAAACCCAGAGCCTGACGCACGCCAACCGCTCACTGTCGGTGCTGTATGAATGTTCGCAAACCCTGAATGTCACGCAAGTTGATCAGCCCACACTTGAGCTGTTACTTGATAAAGTGTTGCAGGAAGAGCAGTTGCACGGTATCCAACTTGAAGTTACCGAACATACAGCCCAAAGCTGGATACTGCGGCGCGGTGAAGCACAGACCTCCAGCACCCATCAATCACTGCCACTGTATATGAATGACCATATATTGGGGATTTTACACTGGCAATGTGCGCCACAGCAGTGCCCAGATGTGCGTTTAATGGAAAATATCAGCAGAATGATTGCACGCGGGTTATATTTCAGCCGGCTGCAAAAACAACAACAGCAATTACTGTTAATGGAAGAGCGCGCGATTATCGCCCGCGAACTGCATGACTCTTTAGCACAAGCGTTGTCATTTTTACGCATACAACTGACGCTTCTTAAACGCACCTTGCCGCATGATCAGGCCAAAACCTACGCGATTATTGCAGATTTTGAACAAGCGCTGACCGATGCCTATCGGCAACTGCGTGAACTACTGGCCACATTCCGCCTGACGATTCAAGAAGCAGACCTACATCAAGCACTTGAGCAGATCCTCGCGCCGTTACAAGCACAAACCTCTGCGCACATCAGCCTTGATTGTCGCCTACCTTCACAGGTATTAACCGCTCAACAGCAGGTGCATGCACTGCAAATCGTACGTGAAGCCGTACTTAATGCAATAAAACATGCGAATGCCCATATTATCCACGTCAGCGGACACATCGCCGACGATGGCTGCAATATTCTAAGTATCGCCGATGACGGCGTGGGTATCAGCAGCACTGAAGAGCCGGCTGGCCATTATGGGCTGAGTATTATGAGTGAGCGAGCAACCCGTTTAGGTGGTGAGCTCAGTATTCAACGCACTCAACCACAGGGCACTGAGGTTCAACTGACCTTTCGCCATCATTAAGCTTATCATCATTAAGTTAGCGGTAATGTTTGACGCTTTGAGTTACATTACCCAAGAGTTAATGTGGATAATGACACTACTACAGCAGTACAGAAGGTAATGCCGTGACCGAACAATACACGCTTTTGATTGTTGATGATCACCCGCTGATGCGGCGTGGAGTTCGCCAGCTTGCTGAACTTGAACCGATATTCTCTGAAATCCGCGAAGCCAGTAATGGCAGTGAAGCCATTGCATTAGCCAATGCCAAGCAGCCGGATATGATCCTGCTCGACCTGAATATGAAAGGCATGTCAGGGCTTGATACACTCAAAGCATTACGCCATGAAAATATTGATAGCCGGATTATTATCCTGACCGTTTCCGACTCGCGCGCCGATATCTATGCGCTGATTGATGCCGGAGCCGATGGTTATCTACTGAAAGATACTGAGCCCGATTTATTGCTGGAAAAATTGCAGCAGGCAGCAGAGGGAAAAACAGTATTTAGCGATATTGTGTATGAATATTTGCAGTCTAGAAATGACAACCCGGCACCGCTGGCTGGATTAACTGAGCGTGAACTTGATGTGCTCAAAGAGGTCGCACTCGGCCAGTCCAACAAGCAAATTGCGCTGCAACTGCACATTTCAGAAGAAACCGTAAAAGTGCACATCCGTAATATGCTGCGCAAATTAAATGTCAGATCACGGGTTGCCGCAACCGTGTTGTATCTAGAGCAGCGCAGCAGTTAATCACCACGAAAGACACAACTGAAGGGTAACCGGCGAATATGCTATTTTTGCCGTAAGCCGTAAAAGATTATCCTTTCTCGCATCCCCCTCATCCAGAACACATGGCATGAGGGGGTTTGTTTTACGGCTATAGTTTATGGCTATATCAATAGCTCTATGTGTGGCTGTAGCCTATTGCTGATCAGATGCCAGTGCGGTTTGAATTTCATCAAGGTGCTCGGCGACCCACTGTGCCTGCAACGGCCCCCAACTTTGCAGCTGATAATAACCGTCATTATTACGAATACCGTCTTGCACAAAGTGGATCTCAACCCCTAACCCATGCAGCGCTTTCATCGCATCTTGCAGTGTACGGCGCGGCCAGCCGGTCGTGGTCATTAAAAAAGGGATATTCGGCCGCTCGGTACTGGCCAGTAAATGGCACAAATACAAACGGCGGGCAAAGACAGAATTCAGACGCATAACGCACTCCTTGGCAAACATCATATTCGCCATTATCCCACTGCCTGATCATATCTTGCGCATTAAAATCCAATAACTGTGAGCTAATGGTGATTTTCCCTGCTCTTTACCCCTACTCTTTACCTAGATAGCTGGCTCGCGGTATAACGTCTGCACGAGTGCTCTTCATCCCCCAAATAAATGCGCTATAGCACTAACACCACCAGAGGGATGTAGACAATCATTATGTAATAGT
>CAMTGL010000007.1 GCA_947071955.1 uncultured Plesiomonas sp. | reverse complement strand
CACTGGAAGGCGGTGCGGGTGCGGTGATGACGGCCAGCGGTATGGCAGCCATTCATCTGGTCTGTACCGTTTTCTTGCAAGCCGGAGATCTGCTGGTCGCCCCACACGACTGCTACGGCGGCAGCTATCGCTTATTTGATAGCTTAAGTAAACGTGGTGCGTATCGGGTTATTTTTGTTGATCAATCCGATCCGCAGGCACTGGCAGCGGCACTGGCTGAGCAGCCCAAACTGGTGTTAATCGAAACGCCAAATAACCCGCTGCTCAGGGTGGTTGATATTGCCGCTATCACCGAGCAGGCCCATCAAGTTGGCGCGAAAGTGGTGGTCGATAACACCTTTCTGACACCGCTGTTGCAACAGCCGCTGGCGTTGGGCGCAGATCTGGTGGTGCACTCGTGCACTAAATACCTCAATGGCCACTCCGATGTGGTGGCTGGTTGCGTAATTGCCGCCGATCCCGCACTGGTGACTGAGCTGGCATGGTGGGGCAATAATATCGGGGTTACTGGTTCGGCGTTTGACAGCTATCTGCTGCTCCGCGGCCTACGAACGCTTGGCCCGCGCATGCGACAGCATCAGGAAAATGCGCTGGCGATTGTCGATTATCTGCGTCAGCAGCCATTAGTGGGGAAGTTATATCACCCTTCACTGCCTGATCATGCCGGCCATGCTATTGCCTGCCGTCAGCAAAAAGGCTTTGGGGCGATGATAAGCTTTGAACTGAACGCCGATGTGGCCAAATTTGTGGCACAATTACAGCTGTTTACACTGGCAGAATCGCTCGGTGGTGTAGAGAGCTTGATTTCACACGCAGCCACCATGACACACGCAGGAATGACAGCCGCCGCGCGTGCAACCGCAGGCATTAGTGAGAATTTACTGCGGATCTCTGTCGGTATTGAAGATGTAGAAGATTTAATTGCTGATCTGGAGCGTGCCTTCCAGACAGTCGCGGAGAGGTAACTTGATGAGCGTACAAAGCGGAGCCAAGATCCGTCAATTGCATAAATTTGGCGGCAGCAGTCTGGCCGACCCAAGCTGTTATCAGCGGGTTGCCAAGATCATGGCCGAGCACAGCCAGCCTGATGATCTGATGGTTGTTTCTGCTGCGGGCAGCACAACCAACCAGCTAATTGCGTGGCTCAAATTGGCCTATACCGATCCTCTGGCGGCTCATCAGGCACAGCAAGCGCTGCGCCGCTATCAACTGGGCTTGATTGATTCATTGCTCAGTCCAGACGTTGCCGCAGAATTAAGTGCACTGTTTTTGGCAGATATCGAGCGTTTAGCGTGCTTGATGCAGTCAGATCACAGCGATGCTTTATATGCCGAAGTCGTCGGGCATGGCGAGATTTGGTCAGCCCGTTTGATGGCCGCGTATTTGCGCCATCAAGATATTCCGGCAGTGTGGCTAGATGCCCGTCAATTTTTGCGTGCCGAGCGCGCGGCCCAGCCACAGGTTGACGAGGGCCGCTCATGGCCACTCTTACAAACCCTGTTGGCACAACATCCGAATCAGCGAATCGTTGTCACTGGATTTATCTGCCGCAATGACAGCGGTGAAACCGTATTGTTGGGGCGTAACGGCTCTGATTACTCTGCCACCCAAATTGGGGCGTTGGCCGGTGTTCAGCGGGTGACGATTTGGAGTGATGTTGCTGGTGTCTACAGTGCCGACCCACGTAAAGTCAGCGATGCCTGCCTACTGCCCTTATTACGGTTAGATGAAGCGAGCGAACTGGCTCGTCTGGCAGCACCGGTACTGCATGCCCGTACACTGCAACCGGTCTCCGGCAGTGAACTCGACTTGCAACTGCGCTGCAGCTATCAGCCCGATCAGGGCTCGACCAAAATTGAGCGGGTGCTGGCCAGTGGCACCGGTGCCAAAATTGTCACCGGACACGATGATGTTTGCCTGATAGAGCTGAGCGTAGCACAGGCCGATCGTTTTGATGCCGTACGCGAAGAAGCACTGCGTTTGCTTAACCGCGCACATGTTAAACCGATTGCCAGCTTTGCCCATCTTGATCGCCACCTGCTGCAACTGTGCTATACCGCCGAAGTGGTCAACAGCGCATTTCAACTGCTGCAAGAGGCCACTTTACCGGCTGAATTACGGTTGCGTGAAGGGCTGGCAATGGTGGCGCTTGTTGGCGCAGGGGTGTGCAACAATCCACTGCACAGCCACCGTTTTTACCAGCAGATTAAAGATCAGCCGGTTGAGTTTGTCTGCCCGTCGGAAGAGGGCATCAGCCTGATGGCAGTATTGCGTCATGGCCCGACAGTCCACCTGATTCAGGGGCTACACCGCAGCCTGTTTCAGGCCCACAAGCGAGTGGGGCTGGTGCTGTTTGGCAAAGGCAATATCGGCTCACGCTGGCTGGAGTTATTTGCGCGTGAACAGCGCAGTTTCTCAGCGCGCACAGGGCTTGATTTTGTGCTGGCCGGCGTGGTTGATAGCAGCCGTAGCTGGCTCGATTATCAGGGGCTAGATGCCAGCCGCGCACTGGCTTTTTTCCATGATGAAGCCTCAGAGCACAGCGAGCAACAACTGGCCACGTGGATGAGTCAGCACCCCTTTGATGATCTGGTGGTGCTTGATGTGACTGCCAGTGCTCAGGTTGCCCAGCAATATTTACATTTTGCTGAACACGGCTTTCATGTTATCAGCGCGAACAAACTGGCCGGTGCTGCCAGCGCTATACAGTATCGCACCATCCGCGATGCATTCCAGAAGACGGGTCGCCACTGGCTGTACAACGCCACGGTCGGGGCAGGTTTGCCAATTAACCATACTGTGCGTGATCTGCGCGAAAGCGGTGACAGCATACTGGCGATCAGCGGTATTTTCTCTGGCACGCTGTCATGGCTATTTTTGCAGTACGATGGCAGCCAGCCGTTTACCGCATTGGTCGAGCAGGCATGGCAGCAAGGGCTGACTGAGCCTGATCCGCGCGACGATCTCTCAGGGCAGGATGTCATGCGAAAACTGGTGATTCTGGCGCGTGAAGCGGGCTACGATATTGAACCTGAACAGGTGCGCGTTGAGTCATTAGTGCCGAGCGCACTGGAGCAGGTTTCACTTGATCACTTCTTTGAGCAGAACCTCAAGCTTAATGAATCGATGGCACAGCGGGTCGCCGCTGCACAGGAGGCTGGTTTAGTGCTGCGTTACGTCGCCCGTTTTGATGGTAATGGTAAAGCGCGGGTCGGCATTGAAGCTCTGCGTCTTGACCATGCGCTGGCGTTTTTACTGCCGTGCGACAATATTTTTGCGATAGAGAGCCGCTGGTATCGTGATAACCCGTTGGTGATCCGTGGGCCGGGTGCTGGGCGTGATGTTACTGCAGGGGCTATTCAGTCAGATCTGAATCGTCTTGCTCAGTTGTTATAATGGGGTTATCGCTGATAGCGAGTTGCAATTAGCAGCTCTTGTTTGGCAGGTTAGTCTCAATAAAAAAAACCAGAACGTCAGTTCTGGTTTTTTTATGCCGAAAAAGTGATAAAAATGATCATTGACAGTCAGCACAAGTTACGTCATCTTAACATTCATTATCTGCATCTAGACGTCTAAACGTATGGATGTCAAAAGTAGGTGCAATATAGATTGAGACTGACAACGGCTCGGGCAGGGAGTTAGACGGTAATGCAACACCGCCCAAGCAAAGGAATGATGAACAGGCTGGATACCGCAGCACAGCGCCAGTAAACCGAATGCGCGTTGCTGTGCCCCATCGGGCCTGTATTAACGGAAGGATCCGCCATGAGTTACCATGCCAATCAACTTGATGCACTTAACCAAAGTGTGGCCGAACTGCACGGTCAAATTAATGTCTCGTTTGAGTTTTTTCCGCCACGCACCGAAGAGATGGAGGCAACCTTATGGCACTCCATCCAGCGTCTAAGCTCACTACAGCCGAAGTTTGTGTCGGTCACTTATGGCGCAAACTCCGGTGAGCGCGATCGCACTCATTCGATTATCAAAGCGATTAAAGATCAGACCGGTCTGGCGGCTGCGCCACACTTAACCTGTGTGGATGCCACCGAGCAGGAGCTGCGCTGTATTGCGCGTGATTACTGGAATAACGGTATCCGTCACATCGTCGCCCTACGGGGAGATTTACCGGCCGGACACGGAAAACCGGCTCTGTATGCCAATGATCTGGTTGCGTTGCTCAAAGATGTGGCTGATTTTGATATCTCAGTGGCGGCCTACCCAGAAGTGCATCCTGAGGCGAAAAGTGCGCAGGCTGATCTGCTGCATCTGAAACGTAAAATAGAGGCGGGTGCGAACCGTGCCATTACCCAGTTCTTTTTTGATGTCGACAGTTATCTGCGCTTTCGTGATCGCTGCGCGGCCATTGGTATTGATGTTGAAATTATCCCCGGTATCTTACCGGTCTCTAACTTCAAACAGTTAACCAAATTTGCCACCATGACCAATGTGCGGGTACCGCAATGGATGCATCGTATGTATGCCGGTTTAGATGATGATCCGGCAACCCGAAATTTGGTCGGAGCCAGTATTGCGATGGATATGGTGAAAGTGTTGTCGCGTGAAGGGGTGAAAGATTTTCATTTCTACACCCTCAACCGTGCCGAGCTCAGTTATGCCATCTGCCATACCCTTGGCGTACGCCCTGTAGCGCTGGCTTAGTCGCTTGTTGATAGGTATTAAATGCGGGTATCAAGCTACACAACGCTGACGGTCAAACCTGATCGATCAGCGTTGTTGTGCCAAGCCTGAGATGACAAATCAGTAGCAGCTCTCTTCCAGCTCTTTTTCCACACGTGCGCGGTTGGCATTCATTTCAAGTTCAGCCAGCAGATTCTGTGCCTCTTCCGCCCAGATGAGCCAAGCCTGCTCTTGTAAGATCCCGCGGCGCAGCGTCAGATAAGTCAGTTTATCTTCCAGACTTAACTGATCAGGTGAGGTAAATCTCTCGCTTGATACTTTCTGATACTGGCGCAGTTGCTCATTGTGCTGCTGTGTTTGCTGAATCAACGCCTGACGAACCGGTGCAATATCATAATGGCTGCATGCCAGCAGACGAACCAGCAGTTCATCGCGCAGCGGGCGCTCATCAACCGGCGTACTGAGCCAGTTTTGCAGACAGGTTCGGCCGGAATCAGTAATACTGTAAACTTTGCGATCCGGTTTCCCTTCTTGAGGGATCAGCTGGCTGTGTACCATACCCTGATCAGCAAGACGGCTGAGTTCGCGGTACACCTGTTGGTGGCTGGCCGTCCAGACTAAGCCAACCATCCGGCTGAATTCTTTGGTAATGTCATAACCACTCGCGTCCTGACGGCTTAATAATGTCAGAATTACCTGAGAGAGCGCCATAATATCCTCATTTGCTTTTATTGCTTCCCTGTTGCGAATTAGCAACTTACACCATGATAGCTTCCACCCTATCCTTGGTGCGGAAGAAACGGGAACGCTCCCGTTATTCTAAAAGTCATATAAATAGTGCCGTAACCACAGCCGGTAAATCATGCGTTAACTACGTGCAGGGTTTCCCCTTCACGATGAACGAATTAGATTAAAAAATACTGAGGTATGGGCAGTGGTGATAAGAATGGCATACAACTGCGTATTGAGTCTTAGCAATTAGTGTCATATGCATCATTCGTTGCACTGTGTTTTGATCAGTGTGCAGGTTATTCTATATTTATCTATAGACAATATTTTCTATAGCAAAATGAGAAGGTGTCGACAAATTATTATCAGATTACATTGTAATAACAAAAAACAGTACTACATCAGCCCTGATCAGGCTTCATGTAAAACGCCAAATAAACGGCATATTGCTCGTGTCGTACAAGTGAATAATTTACTGTTTAAGTGATAATAGTCATACCATATTATTAATCTTCAGGTTTTTAATCAAAAAACGGCAGGGAATAAAAACCATAAAATAAGGAAGTAACGTTTATTAAGTTTAAATGGCATATTTAAATTCAGTATTTCTATGATGATATGTTTCGGTGCGGTTATTTGTCATTAAATATGATTTAACCTTGTTATGCTATTTTCTGATCTGAGCCATAATTGATCATCCACAATAAATAAACATTTGGCAACACCGCCTTAGTAACAAAGTAACCGCTCTCTTATTCCCATAATTGTTATGAATGTGGTTTTATTCCCAAAAATAGAAATTAAATACCGGCTGTACTTTAGCAAACTGTATATCAATTATACGTTTTTGGTTGATAACCAAGGTGTTTTGCGTAACCGTATTTTTTATGGAAGATGAAAAGAAAAAGAACGCAGGGTATGGAAAGGGAAAGTCGCGGGGTATTACCGAATATTCACCATTGCGATGAAAATAATAACACAGTACAGCCGCTGGGCTGTACTGCGTGGGCGTTTTTATCGATTAACCGGTATTACGCATACCGGCGGCAATGCCGGCAATGGTCACCATCAGTGCCTGTTCTACCTGAGGATCAGGCTCGGTCAGTTGGCGTGAACGGTGCAACAATTCAGCTTGCAGCACATTGAGTGGATCAGTATAGACATTGCGTAAACTGATCGACTCTTGCAGCCAAGGCTGATCGGCCATGCCATGCCCTTCGTTGGCAATGGCCAGCACCGCCCCGATATCATGCTTTAACATGCTGCGCAGTTGTGTACCCAGTGGCCACAGCGTTGTATCCACCAAGCGTTGATCATAATACTCGGTCAGCCACAGGTCGGTTTTACTAAATACCATCTCCAGCATGCCGATGCGGGTTGAGAAGAACGGCCAGTCACGGCACATCTCTTCGAGTACTGGTTGATTGCCTTGATCGATCACTTTTTGCAGCGCATCACCGGCTCCCAACCAAGCTGGCAGCATCAGGCGGTTTTGTGTCCATGCAAAGATCCACGGAATAGCCCGCAGACTTTCGACGCCACCGTTCGGGCGGCGTTTTGATGGCCGCGAACCAAGTGGCAATTTTGCCAGCTCACCTTCCGGCGTCGCCGCACGAAAATAGGGCACAAAGTCCGGATTTTCACGCACAATACTGCGGTATACGGTACAAGATGCATCAGACAGCACATCCATCGTATCGCGCCAGCCTTGTTGCGGTTGCGGTGGTGGCAGCAGATTCGCCTGCAATACGGCGCTGGTATAGAGTGACAAACTGTTTACCGCAATCTCTGGCAGGCCGAGTTTAAAGCGGATCATCTCACCCTGTTCGGTTACCCGTAGCCCACCTTTCAGCGAACCTGGCGGTTGTGACAGCAGTGCCGCGTGTGCCGGAGCGCCGCCACGACCAATGGTGCCGCCACGACCGTGGAACAGTGTCAGTTCAATGCCGGCCTCTTCACAGGTTTTGATCAGCGCCTCTTGTGCGCGGTACTGCGCCCATGCAGCCGCCATCACACCGGCATCTTTGGCCGAGTCTGAGTAGCCAATCATCACCATTTGGCGGCCCTGAATAAAGCCGCGATACCAGCCAATATTCAGCAGATCACGGATCACATCATCGGCACGGTTCAGATCATCGAGCGTTTCAAACAGCGGGGCGACCGGCAGATGTTGCTGGCAACCGGCCTCTTTTTGCAGCAAATGCACGGCCAGTACATCAGAAGGCTGGCGCGCCATTGAGATCACATACGAAGCCAGTGCACCCGCCGGTTGTTCGGCAATCGCGCGGCAGGTTTCGATCACCTCGGCAGTCTCTTCGCTAGGCTGCCAGTTGAGCGGCAGTAACGGGCGCTTCGAGGTCAGCTCTTTGACCAAAAATGCCTGTTTATCCGCTTCACTCCACTGGGCGTAATCGCCAAGCCCCAGATAGCGGGTGATCTCGGCCACTGCATCAGCGTGACGGGTGCTCTCTTGACGGATATCAAGCTGCACCAGATGAATGCCAAAGCAGCGGATGCGGCGCAGTGTATCGAGCAGCAATCCGTCGGCAATAATAGTCATGCCGCTGGCTTTGAGTGACTCATAGCACAGATGCAGCGGTGTCCAGAGCTGTTGGTTGCTATCGATAATATCGACAGGCGTAGCATTTTGTCCTTTCAGGCGAGCATCAAGATATTCGAGCGTGTTCAGCAGTTGCTTGCGCAGTTGTTTGAGCAGTACGCGATAAGGCTCGGCCACATCACCAACCAGTGCCAGAATATCTGCACTGCATTCGCTCATCGATAGCTCAGAGATCAGTTCATTGATATCGCGCAGGAACAGATCGGCCGCTTTCCAGCGGCTGAGTAGCATCGCTTTGCGGGTAATGCTGGCGGTGACAAACGGGTTGCCATCGCGGTCACCGCCCATCCATGAACTAAAGCGGATAGGTGTTGCATCAATCGGTAAGCTGGTATTTAACGACTCTTTCAGGCGGCTGTCGAACTCGCGCAAAAACTCTGGAACACCTTGCCACAGGCTGTTTTCAACCACCGCATAGCCCCACTTGGCTTCATCGAGTGGCGTTGGGCGCTCTTTACGGATCTCATCGGTGTACCATGCCTGTGCAATAAGTTGCATTAGGCGCTGGTGAATTTTACGCCGTTCAGCGTCTGGCAGATCGTCATGCTCTAGCTTATCGAGGCAGCGGTTAATCTGCACATGCTTGTGGATCAGCGTCCGGCGGGTGATTTCAGTCGGGTGCGCGGTCAGCACCAGTTCAATAGAGAGTTGGCTGACGGCCTCACGGATCTTCTCTTCGCTGATCCCTTTTTGTTTGAGATTTTCAAACAACGTATCGAAGGTATCTGGGCGGAAAATATGGGCATCGCTGTTACGCGAAATAGTATGGTATTGCTCAGCAATATTGGTCAGATTCAAGAACTGACTGAACGCACGCGCCACCGGTAACAACTCATGGTTGGACAGGTTTTGCAGTGTATCGAGCAGCATCCGGCGGTCATTTTCATTACCCGCACGTGATGATTTGGATAGCTTACGGATTGTTTCAACCCGCTCCAACAGAGGCTCACCTCCGGCATCGCGGATTGTCTCCCCCAACAACTTGCCCAGCATACTCACGTTGCTGCGCATGGCGGCATAATGTGCGTTCATGGCTCTCCATCCATTTAGTAAATTTACTACATCCGTTACGCTAAATAGCGTTTCTGCTATCTAGCCATGAACTTAACTGTTCGTCAAATGGCCAATGGCCCTGCTCAACCTTACAAGATTGTGCTAAATCAAAACAAGGTGAAATTAAATAACATTCAGCGGTTTTATCCCCCCAATCGGGTTTGGTTGCTGGTCGTATTTGTACTACAAAACTCGGTGATTAAACGTGTCAGCAGCAGGGTGGTTGGCAGAATAAAGTCGGTGGAAAGAAACTCATCTGGCTGGTGTGCCTGTTCAATCGAGCCGGGGCCGAGTACCAGTGTCGGGCAGACCGACTGAATAAAGGGTGCTTCGGTACAGTAGTTGACGGTGGCGCAAGGTTCACCCAGCAGTTTCTCTACCACCTGTACAATTTCAGCATCTGGTGGGCATTCATAACCGGGGATCGGATCATGCAGGGTATGAATAGATAACCGTCCCGGCCAGCGCTGTTGCACCGGTGCAAGAGCACTGTGCAACATCTCATCGAGATCTCGCAGGGTTAACCCCGGCAGCGGGCGGATATCCATGTGTAATTCACAGCAGCCACAAATGCGGTTTGCGGCATCCCCGCCATGAATATGGCCCAAGTTTAGGGTAGGGTAGGGAATGGTAAAACCGGCATGATGATAACGCTCACGCAACTGATTGCGCAGCAGCATGAGCTGTGTGGTGGCTTCGTGCATCAACTCAATGGCATTGACCCCACGATCGGGATCGCTAGAGTGGCCCGACTGCCCCAAAATCCGGATGGCATTTGATAAATGCCCTTTATGCGCGCGAATGGGCTGTAGCGATGTCGGCTCGCCAATCACTGCGTAGTCAGGTTTTACCGTGGCGGTGGCGGCAAAGAGCTGCGCTCCGGCCATTGATGTCTCTTCATCTGCGGTGGCAAGTACGCGCAAAGGCTTGGTCAGTGTGTTGCGATCCAACTGGCGAACCGCTTCAAGAATAAAGGCAAAAAAGCCTTTCATATCCGCCGTACCCAGCCCATAAAAGCGGCCATTCTCTTCGGTCAGGGTGAACGGGTCTTTGGTCCAGCGCCCTTCATCAAATGGCACTGTGTCTGTATGTCCAGCCAACAGTAATCCACCTGGGCCGCTACCTAGTGTGGCCAGCAGATTGTATTTATCGCGGGTATTTGGCACGGGCTGGATCTCAACCGTAAAGCCTAAATGCTCAAACCAGCCGGCCAGCAGGTCAATCAGCGCACGGTTACTTTGGTCGCACGCCGCATCGGTTGCACTGATAGAGGGGGTTGCGATCAGGCTACGGTAGGTATCGATAAACTGAGGAAATTTCATACAGAGATTGACAGTCCTTTGATTGAATGGTATCGATATAATAATGCAATTCTAGTGAATAAAAATACACTTAATTTTGTGGGTGATTGAAATAATGACAAGGACTGTTTTGACTGCGTTATCCCCTGCCATACCCCTTCTGCTCCGACGATGAGTCAGCCCATGGTTACGCCAGCCCAACCGGCGGTGTAGCGGGCAACAGCTCAGGTTACACCCGTTGTTATCACATGCGTTAGAACATACCCGTTAACATGTATCACTGTTTTGCCACCGCACTCTACGTGCTTCTTTTTATCGGTGTGGCCACATGTGTGACTTAGCATGTAGATGCGCGTTTTACGGCACATTGGCGGTAGATTGTGTGCGGTGCAGCATGCAACACCACTATAGTGATGTTTTACCGCGCTAGCGCGACAGGTGCAAAGAGAGATTGATGTTCTCACGGTTGAAATTTTTTATTGCCGCAACAGGAAAGGATTCTGATGTTAAAGACCCTGATTATTGGTGCCAGTGGATACACAGGTGCTGAACTGGCCGCGATGGTGGCTCGTCATCCGCAATTAACGCTGGCTGGCCTTTATGTGTCGGCGGGCAGCCATGATGCAGGACGCCTGTTATCTGATTTGCACCCGCAATTTAAGGGTGTGCTGGATATTCCGTTACAACCACTGCATGAGGTCAATCTGCTAGCACAGCAAGCAGATGTGGTGTTTTTGGCAACGGCGCATGAAGTGAGCCACGATCTAGCCCCGCAGTTTCTGGAGGCCGGTTGTACGGTATTGGATTTATCTGGCGCATTTCGGGTGAACTCTGCTGAGTTTTATACCCAATATTACGGGTTTACCCACCAGCACCCACAGTGGCTGGATCGCGCCGTTTACGGGCTGGCTGAGTGGCAGGCTGAGGCGATTGCCCATGCTCAACTGATTGCCGTACCGGGCTGTTACCCGACAGCCTCGCAACTGGGGCTAAAACCGCTGATTGAAGCGCAGTTGCTCGATACTGCCCAATGGCCGGTGATCAATGCCGTCAGCGGTGTCAGCGGTGCTGGGCGTAAAGCCAGTTTAACCAGCAGTGTGTGTGAGGTGAGCTTACAGCCATACGGGGTGTTTACCCACCGTCATCAACCGGAAATTGCCGCTCACTTAGGTGTGCCGGTGATTTTTACCCCGCATCTGGGGAATTTTCCGCGCGGTATTTTAGCCACTATCACCGCCAAACTGCGCGCAGGGGTAACCGCAGCACAGATCCAGCAGGCCTATACAACAGCCTATGCCGCGCAACCTTTAGTGCGTTTATATCCTTCAGGCTGGCCATCGATTCGCGCGGTTGTTGGAACACCGTATTGTGATATCGGTTTTGCCTTGCAGGGCGAACATGTGATTGTGGTCGCAGCTGAAGACAATTTACTCAAAGGGGCTGCGGCACAAGCCATGCAGTGTCTTAATTTACGTTATGGCTTTGCGCAGACTTGCGCGCTGATTTAACCCGTATCTGTTTGAAGGAGCAAACTTATGACTGCAGCGCTTTCCCGCCCACTGGTCATTAAATTAGGTGGCGTACTGCTCGACAGTGATGAAGCACTGGAGAAACTGTTTTCAGCGCTGGTGGCCTATCATCAGCAAAATCCGCGCCCACTGGTCATCGTACACGGTGGGGGTTATTTGGTGGATTCCCTGATGAAAAAACTGGCCTTGCCGGTGATTAAAAAACAGGGTTTGCGGGTTACACCGGCTGATCAAATTGACATCATCACCGGCGCTCTGGCGGGCACAGCCAATAAAACCTTGCTGGCATGGGCGATAAAAAAACAGATTGCGGCTGTCGGGTTGAGTCTGGCTGACGGCGGGATCACACAAGTGACCCAACGAGACCCTGAGCTGGGTTTTGTGGGGGATACCGCAGCTGGTAACCCAACACTGCTTACCTTGCTACTCAGTAACGGGTATCTGCCCATTATCAGCTCGATTGGCATTGATGCTCAGGGCCAACTCATGAATGTGAACGCTGATCAAGCGGCCACCGCCATTGCCGAAACCCTACACGCTGATTTAGTGATGCTGTCAGATGTCAGCGGTATTTTAGACGGTAAAGGTCAGCGGATTGCCCAGTTGCCAAGCAAAAAAGCGCAAGAGCTGATCACTCAAGGGATCATCACTGACGGCATGATAGTCAAAGTGAATGCTGCGTTGGCGGCTGCACACACCTTGAGGCGACCCGTGGATATTGCCAGTTGGCGTTATCCTGAACTGTTACCGGCACTGTTTAACGGTGAGGCAGTCGGCACCCGAATTATGCTGTAAGTGCGCCGATTCTATGTCAGTGCACCCACTCAAATAATCAGAGAGTTCAACGTTTAAGGAAAAACAGATGACGAAGAAAAATGGCATGAGCAAAATCGTATTGGCGTACTCCGGTGGGCTCGATACCTCGGCAATTATTCCGTGGCTGAAAGAGCATTACGATTGCGAAGTTATCGCGTTTGTTGCCGATGTCGGGCAAGAGCGTGAAGATTTGATTGGGATAGAAGAAAAAGCTCTAAAATCAGGTGCTTCAGCGTGCTATATCAAAGATTTACGTGAAGAGTTCGTCAAGCACTATGTCTACCCGACACTGCAAACGGGTGCGCTGTATGAGGGCACTTATCTGCTCGGTACATCCATGGCTCGCCCGATTATCGCCAAAGCGCAAGTTGAGCTGGCGCTGGAGATTGGTGCTGATGCGTTATCGCATGGCTGTACCGGCAAAGGCAATGATCAGGTGCGTTTTGAAACCACTTTTGCTGCGCTCGCTCCGCAGTTGAACGTGATTGCCCCGTGGCGAGAGTGGGATCTGCGCTCGCGTGAGGCACTGCTCGACTATCTGGCCGAACGCAATATCCCAACCACTGCTTCACTGACCAAAATTTATAGCCGCGATGCTAACGCTTGGCACATCTCCACCGAAGGCGGTGTACTGGAGAGCACGTGGAATGCCTCGAACCAAGATTGCTGGGTCTGGACAACCGATCCTGAACAAGCGCCCGAAAAGCCTGAATATGTCACCGTACAGGTGGCCAACGGTGAAGTGGTGGCGGTAGATGGCAAAGCTATGAGCCCATACCAGTGCTTAACCTACCTGAACGATAAAGGCGCGCCGCACGGTATCGGTCGGGTTGATATTGTCGAAAACCGTCTGGTTGGCATGAAATCACGTGGCTGCTATGAAACGCCGGGCGGCACTATCATGGTCACCGCACTGCGGGCGATTGAGCAACTGGTGCTCAACAAAGACAGCTTCAAGTGGCGTGAGCAGTTGGGGTTAGAGATGTCACACGTGGTCTATGACGGCCGCTGGTTTACCCCACTGTGTGCCTCGCTGGTGGCGGCGGCACAATCACTGGCTGCCGATGTGAACGGTGAGGTGGTGATTAAGTTGTATAAAGGAAACTGTACCGCGATTCAGAAACGTTCGCCGAACAGCCTGTACTCGGAAGACTACGCCACCTTTGGTGCTGATCAAGTGTATGACCACAGTGATGCGGGTGGATATATCCGCCTGTACTCACTCTCTGCCCGTATCCGCGCATTGAGCCGTCAGTAGACCCTGACTCTTACCGCAAGCTGCACGGTATCGGCATACTCTGCCGATACCCGTGTTGGTGTTAGTTTTATCACAATATCATGATAACAACCGCGCGATAACAGGAGTAGACATGGCTCAGGCAGGTGTACTGTGGGGCGGACGGTTTAGCGAAGCGGCCGATCTGCGCTTTAAACAATTTAATGACTCACTGCGGTTTGATTACCGCTTGGCCGAGCAGGATATTGATGGCTCAGTGGCGTGGTCACACGCACTGGTCAGCGTGGGTGTGTTGACCGAGCGTGAGCAGCAACAACTCGAAGCTGCACTGCTGGCGCTCAAACTGCGAGTTCAGGCCGATCCGCAACAGATCCTGCACTCTGATGCAGAAGATATCCATAGCTGGGTAGAAGGTGAACTGATTCAGGCCGTGGGCGATTTAGGGAAAAAGCTGCACACTGGCCGCAGCCGTAACGATCAGGTCGCCACCGATCTGAAACTGTGGTGTAAACAGCAAACTTTGGTATTACAACAGGCTATCCGCCATTTTCAGCAGGCGTTAGTACAGACTGCCGATGCACATCAGCAGGCGGTGATGCCGGGTTATACCCATCTGCAACGCGCCCAACCGGTCACTTTTGCTCACTGGTGTCTGGCCTATTTTGAGATGCTAGAGCGCGATCATTCTCGCCTGAGTGATGCGCTGGTGCGCATGAATACCAGCCCGCTCGGTTGCGGCGCATTGGCAGGCACGGCGTATCCTATCGATCGTGATCGGCTGGCTACCTCGCTCGGGTTTGCCAGTGCTACGCGCAATAGCCTTGATACTGTGGCCGATCGCGATCATGTGGTAGAGCTGATTTCCGCCGCCGCACTCAGCATGAGCCACCTGTCGCGTTTTGCCGAAGATTTGATTTTCTTCAACAGCGGTGAGGCCGGTTTTGTTGAGTTGGCAGATAAAGTCACCTCTGGTTCATCGCTGATGCCGCAAAAGAAAAACCCTGATGCCCTTGAGCTCATTCGCGGAAAAACTGGGCGAGTAACCGGTGCGCTCAGTGGTCTTCTGATCACCCTTAAAGGCTTGCCGTTGGCCTACAACAAAGACATGCAAGAGGATAAAGAGGGGCTATTTGATGCGCTCGATACTTGGTTGATGTGTCTGGATATGGCCGCGCTCGTGCTTGAGGGCATTCAGGTACGTACACAGCGCACGGCAGATGCCGCGCAGCAAGGGTACTCGAATGCCACAGAGCTGGCCGATTATTTGGTCGCAAAAGGTATCGCGTTCCGCGAAGCTCACCATATTGTCGGTGAAGTGGTAGTGGCTGCCATTGCGGCTGGAAAAGCACTCGAAGCGTTATCGCTCAGTGAGTTACAGCGATTTAGTGCGGTGATTGCGGCAGATGTCTACCCAATATTGTCACTGGAGTCTTGTCTGGCCAAACGCAGTGCAAAAGGTGGCGTTGCACCCGAGCAGGTTGCTTTTGCCATTGCACAGGCAAAGCAGCAATTAGCGGGATAAACGGCAGGGCCGAGTCAATCTGTGCTGCACAGTGGGTGTGGTTAACTATTCGGTATAGTTAACTATGGGGGTATAGCTAAATATTGGCTGAAACACCTTACGCGACAGTGCTGCTGTGGGGGTTGCTACAGCAGCACGCGGTGAGTGACAAAACGGTGAGCCTCATAACGGGCAGAGAGGCGCAGAGGTTTACAGTGCGAAAGCCATCTGCGGATCAGCGGCGGTAAACTTCACATGCAGCTTGTTGCTGCGTGGAAATTCGCGCGCGATCACCGGTTTTAAGATCGTACGTAATTGTGAAAAATCACAGTGCAGCGTTTGATCGACAAAACCAAACACACTGATGCGATAAGCATCTGCTGCTGTTTTTTCTACCCAGTAACCGCGATCTTTTTTGAATGAAAAAACACCCAAGCGATCGCCAGTATGAAATGAACGGCTGCGTTGCAAAGAGTAGGTCAATGCGTGAGCGGCGGGGATCATAAGTGTTCTCCTCATCCTGACTTTTTGTCTATTATGACAAACTCATTGCATATCATCCATTCAGAATTATTGACTCTTTCGTTCAGCGTTGCTGAATCGATACCAATAAAAAGGCCACTTCAGTAGTGAAGTGGCCTTTTTTTATCGTCAATAACAGGGTATTACGGGATAAAATATCAGCGGTTACTCACCCGGACAAACCTGACAGTGAGCGACCATCTCTGGCCCCAGCTTGAGCTTAGCCTGCAAGTCACGCAGTGCCGTGCGCAGACCCTCTTCGATCACCGGATGATAGAATGGCATATCCAGCATCTGACCTACTGTCATCTGTTGCTGATGTGCCCACGCTAGCAGGTGTGCAATGTGTTCAACATTTGGCCCCATCATCTCAGCACCGAGGAAGCGGCCGGTTCCCTGTTCGCCATACACATGCAAAAGACCTTTGTTGCGCAGCATTACCCGTGAACGGCCCTGATTTTCAAAAGAGACCTCGCCGGTGGCAAAGCAGCCGCATGAACCGTATTTCTCACTGAGTTCGCGGTGAGTTGAACCGACCATAGCAATTTGTGGATCAGAGAACACGACCGAGATCGCGCTGCGGCGTAAACCGGCACGGATATCCGGAAAACGGCCAGCGTTATCACCGGCAATTTTGGCCTGATCTGCCGCTTCATGCAGCAGAGGAAGCTGGTTGCTGGCATCACCGGCGATAAAAATATGTGGCACACTGGTTTGCAACGTGTAGCGATCAGCCTGCGGAATACCGCGATCATTAACCGCTACCGTAGTATTTTCTAGCCCAATTTTATCGATGTTAGCACGGCGGCCGGTGGCGGCCAGCACGTAATCCACCAGAATCTCTTGGCTTTGCCCCTGCTTATCTTGATAACGGATAAACACCTGATCGCCTTCGCGCTGCATCAGCTCTACCTTGGCATCAGCATCAAGGTAGAACTCATCGTTGAGGGCTTTCGCCGCATAGTCACGTATTGCGCTGTCAGTCAGCGGGCCAACCAGACCGCCCATCCCGAACATCACAACCTTTACACCTAAGCGGTGCAGTGCTTGTCCTAGCTCCAGCCCAATGACGCCGGGGCCAAACACCGCCACTGATTGCGGTAAATCGTCCCAGTTAAACACATCATCATTAATGATTAAGCGATCACCGAGTGAGTTCCACGGCGCAGGCCAGCTTGGGCGAGAGCCGGTCGCAATGACAATGCGTTTGGCAGTAATCTGGGTATGCTGATCAACTTGCAATGTATGCTCATCAAGAAAGCGAGCATAACCGAGAATTTTATCTTCGGCCGGAATGCTATCAACGCCCTCCATCACAAAGCCAACAAAGCGATCACGTTCGCGTTTAACGCGATCCATCACTTCACGGCCATTGATCAGCGTTTCGCCTTGTGGATGAACACCAAAACCGGGGGCTTTTTCAATCTGATGCACCGCTTCTGCGGCAGCAATCAGCAGTTTAGAGGGCATACAGCCTACCCGAGCACAGGTTGTACCAAACGGGCCACCTTCAATCATCACCACACTGTTGGTATGTGCTTTTGCTGCCCGATACGCACCTAAACCGGCTGTACCACCACCAATAACTGCAACATCAACCTCTAACTGCTTCATTTGTTTATCCTTATTTTCTGGATTTTGCACATCCAACGGGTAAAAAAAGGGCGGGGAGGGGGCTCCCCGCCAAATGCTTTACGTTGGCTTTCTTATTGATAACGCGAGAGTTATGCGTGCAAATAGGTCTCTAAGTCATCGCTACCGCCAATGTGCTTACCGCCGATAAACACTTGTGGCACGGTAGTGCGGCCGGAAATGGCACGCAGACTGACGGTGGTGGCATCTTTACCCAGAATAATCTCTTCAAATGCAATGTGGCGATCCATCAGCATCTGCTTGGCTTTTGCGCAATACGGGCAGCCAGGTTTGGTAATGATAGATACGGATTCTTGTACCTGATAATCAGGAGACAGATACTTCAGCATGGTATCAGCATCTGAAACTTTGAACGGATCACCTGGCTCTTCAGCTTCGATAAACATCTTCTCGACCACGCCGTTACGTACCAGCATGGAGTAACGCCATGAACGCTGACCAAAGCCCAGATCACCTTTCTCTACCAGCATACCCATGCCGCGAGAGAACTCACCGTTACCGTCAGGAATAAAGGTAATACGGTCAGCTTTTTGATCATCTTTCCATGCGTTCATAACGAAAGTATCGTTCACTGACACACACAAAATCTCATCCACACCCAGTTTTGCAAAAACCGGTGCCAGCTCGTTGTAACGTGGCAGATGGCTGGATGAACAGGTTGGTGTAAATGCACCCGGCAGTGAGAATACGATCACTGTTTTATCTTTAAACAGGGTATCTGTGGTCAGATCAACCCACTGATCAGCCTGACGGGTACGGAATGTAACCTGTGGAACTGCTTGACCTTCATGATTCTTCAACATATTGGTTATCCCTAATTTTATGAATGCAGTGAATTAATAATTCATCGTAATCGTATTTCCTGACGGGCTGTCCGTCATCTCTTGTAACCAATTATGTGATCTGACGATTGATAGTTCTAATCGCTTATCGCTATTCTATCGATAGGTTCTCACTATCAAATGGTGTGTTATGAATATCCGTGACCTTGAATATCTGGTGGCACTGGCGGAACACAAACATTTTCGCAAAGCGGCGGAAGCCTGTTATGTCAGTCAACCGACGTTAAGCGGGCAGATCCGCAAGCTAGAAGATGAATTGGGCGTGATGTTGCTTGAACGCACCAGTCGTAAAGTGCTGTTCACTGAATCGGGCATGCGCTTGGTTGATCAGGCGCGTGAGGTGTTGCGGCAGGTCAAAATTCTCAAAGAGATGGCCAGCGTACAGGGCGATGAGATGTCAGGCCCACTGCATATTGGCGTGATCCCCACCACGGGCCCATATCTGTTGCCGCACATTATCCCGCTATTGCGGCAGCGCTTTCCGCAGTTAGAGATGTATCTGCACGAAGCGCAGACTCATCAGTTACTGGCGCAACTCGATGCCGGTCAGATTGATTGTGCTCTGCTGGCACTGGTGAAAGAGACCGAGCCGTTTATCGAGATCCCGCTGTTTGATGAACCGATGCTGCTGGCCGTGTGCAGTGATCACCCGTGGGCTAGCCGGACAGAGATCCGCCTGCCGGAGCTGGCCGGTGAGCACGTATTGATGCTAGAAGACGGGCACTGCCTGCGCGATCAGGCGATGGGCTTTTGCTTTGCCGCTGGAGCCGATGAAGATACCCATTTTCGCGCGACCAGTTTAGAAACACTGCGCAATATGGTCGCTGCTGGCGCGGGAATGACGCTGCTGCCACAACTGGCCGTGCCGCAGCAGCGCACGCGCGATGGTGTGTGTTACTTGCCTTGCCATGATCCGCAGCCGCTGCGTACTATCGGGTTAGTTTATCGCCCAGGCTCTCCGCTCAAAGCGCGCTATGAGCAGTTGGCCGAGGCCATTCGTCAGCAGATGCTGCCGCTACTGACCCAACGCTGATTTTCATCGCGACAGCGTCCACCACAACAACGGCTTAAAACAACCGATTTAAGCCGTTCAACGCGGCTACCCGATACGCCTCGGCCATTGTCGGGTAATTGAACGTCGTATTAACAAAATACTCCAGCGTATTGGCACTGCCGGTCTGCTCCATAATCGCTTGCCCGATATGAATAATCTCTGCCGCCCGCTCACCAAAGCAGTGAATACCCAAAATGGCCTTAGTTTCGCGATGAAACAAAATCTTCAGGCTGCCGACATTCATCCCTGCAATTTGCGCTCTGGCCAGATGCTTAAACTGAGCTCGACCCACCTCATACGGCACATTGAGCGCAGTCAGCTCTTGCTCGGTTTTCCCCACTGAACTTATCTCTGGGATCGTGTAAATACCGGTCGGGATATGCTCAATCAGCTTACTGCGCACGCTCTGCTGAGCAATTGCCTGTGCCACAATCCGCCCCTGATCATAGGCTGCCGATGCCAGACTCGGATAACCAATCACATCCCCGACCGCATAAATATTCTCTGCGCAGGTTTGATAATGGTCATTCACCTGCAATTGTCCCCGTGTATCAGCAGACAGGCCGATATTGTCTAGTTGCAGTAAATCAGTATTACCGGTGCGCCCGTTAGCGTACAGCAAGCAATCGGCCTTCATTTTTTTGCCTGACTTGAGATGCAAGATCACCCCGTGCTCAGTGCCTTCTATCTGCGCGCACTCCTCATGGTGGCGGATCACCACCCCACTGTTCCAAAAATGGTATGACAGCGAATCAGAGATCTCCTGATCTAAAAATGACAGCAGACGATCCCGCGTATTAATCAGATCAACTTTCACCCCCAGCCCACGAAAAATAGAGGCATACTCACAGCCAATCACCCCAGCGCCATAAATGATCACGTGGCGCGGATCATGCTGGAGCGACAAAATCGAATCACTGTCATACACACGCGGGTGTGAAAAATCCACCCCCTGCGGGTGATACGGGCGTGATCCGGTAGCAATCACCACATAACGGGCGCGCAGCACCGTTTGTGTCTGTTCTGCATCAGTGATAGTCAGCGTATGCGCATCAATAAAATGGGCAGTACCGAAAAAAAGCTGGCACTGATTGCGATCATAAAACCCTTTACGCATACGGGTTTGCTGCCCAATAACATGCTGGGCATGTGCCAGTATTTTGGGAAACGTACTACGCAGGGTGACTGAATTATCGCAATACAGCGGGTTGTGGTTGAACTCAATAATCCGGCTTACGGCATGGCGCAATGCCTTTGACGGGATAGTACCCCAATGTGTACAGCCCCCGCCGACACTTGGGTGTCGCTCAATCATAGCAACGCGAAAACCCTGTTTAACCAGCCCCATTGCTGCCCCTTCACCACCGGGGCCTGAGCCAATCACTATCACATCAAAATCGAATTCATTATCAACAGTAGGGGTATGCATGTCAGGTCCAGAACGTTATTATTATTCAACACAAATGTAACATTTCACGTTACTAGCCCCAATCTGATTATCATTAGTGATATAAAAGCGTGATGCATGCAGCACCTTATCGGGCCATATTCACAGGCTTTATTGTTGTAGAGATATGCCAGAGATAATTAAAGATAAAAAAGCCTTTAAAGCAGAGGATTATGCTGGAAGAGAGGATCGAATGTGTAAACGGTATTCGCGTTTTAAACGGTTCGCGTTAGACTGAACAACACAACTGATATGTGATGCTTACTGACTCTCAGTCATTGCCGATTATCGCAGTGCTCAATCGGCATAATTGACCCGTCAAATCCGTATTTAATACACCGTCAATGCAGAGTAGATAGACCAGTATATGGGTGTTCGAGCCGAACAAAAAGAGCGTACACGCCGTGCATTAATTGATGCCGCTTTCAGCCAGCTCAGTGTTGAGCGCAGTTTTTCCAGCCTAAGTTTGCGGGAAGTCGCACGGGAAGCGGGCATTGCACCTACCTCGTTTTATCGCCATTTCCGAGATATGGATGAGCTCGGGCTCACCATGGTTGATGAAAGTGGCCTGATGCTGCGCCAACTGATGCGGCAGGCTCGCCAGCGCATTGCCACCGGAGGCAGTGTTGTGCGCACCTCAGTGGAAACATTCATGGAGTTTATCTGCGATAACCCCAATGTCTTTCGCTTACTGCTGCGTGAGCGATCCGGCACTTCAGCCGCATTTCGTGCTGCTGTCGCACGTGAAATTCAGCATTTTATTGCAGAGCTGTCAGAGTACATTGTGCAGAACAATAAAATGCCGCTGCCTTTTGCCGCCGCACAAGCCGAAGCGATGGTCACTTTAGTGTTTACCGCAGGCGCTGATGCGCTGGATATGGATCAACACAGCCGTAATCTGCTAGAGGAGCGCTTAGTACTGCAATTGCGGATGATCGCAAAAGGTGCATACTGGTATCGTAAAGAGCAGGAAAAACGTGCAATAGCGCAATAATTCCATCTTGTCATAACCATCGGGTATAACGTTTATGCTACAAAGGTTATGCACCGGATTACCGGCAGACAGAACTGAGCCTCGGTTTATGCACTGACAGGCGTAATCATAGTCATCAATATAATGAACGCGATGAACGTAATAAACGCAATCAGCATATAAAAGCACCGTTCAGAAAATAAGACAGAGCCCATTGATAGGCCAAATTAGGAAAGAATAATGAATCAAACCACACAGAGAAAAGAGTTGAAACCACTACTGTTTGCGCTACTGGTTGGCTTTTGTGGTAATGCGACCGTCGCAACCCTGTTCAACAGCCACGTCACTTTTAGCCTGTTTCCGGTCATTGCACTGGTGCTATCGGTGTACTGCTTGTATCAGCGCTATGTCAGTGCACCACTGCAAAATGACTCTCCGCTACTGACTGGCCTGAGCTTCATTTTTGGTGTGCTGGCGTACTCGGTTTTTGTCCGCGTTGAGCATCCGGAGATTGGCTCTAATTTTATCCCGCTGATGCTTTGCATGGCTTTGCTATTCTGGATCTTAAGTAAACTGGGTTTACTGAGCAAAAAAAGAACCTAAATACGCACTGCCCGCCAGTACTGGCGGGCAGTATTGTGTTTATCAGCGCTTGCGTTCGAGCAGTACACCGCTTTCCATATGGTGGGTATACGGGAACTGGTCAAACAGCGCTAACTTCTTAATTTCATGAGTTTCACTTAACACCAGCAAATTGTCGCGCAGTGTTTCAGGGTTGCATGAAATATAAAGAATACGCTCATATCCCTGCACCAATTTGACCGTGTCGGCATCTAGACCACTGCGTGGCGGGTCGACAAAAATGGTATTGCACTGATAACTTTTCAGATCGATACCTTTCAGGCGATTAAACTCACGTACACCGTTCATGGCCTGCGTAAAATCTTCTGCTGACATCCGGATTATCTGCACATTTTCCAGCTTATTCACCGCGATATTATACTGCGCCGATTCAACCGATGGTTTGGCAATCTCAGTAGCCAGTACACGGTTAAAATTGCGTGCCAGTGCCAATGAAAAATTACCGTTACCACAATAGAGTTCTAACAGATCGCCCGTTGCATGTTGCGTAGCATCTACCGCCCAATCGAGCATATGCATGTTGACTACCGCATTGGGCTGGGTAAAGCTGTTTTCTACTTGGCGATAGATCATCTCCTTGCCTTTCACAAACAAACTTTCATCAACATAATCATGGTCTAACATGATTTTTTGCTTGGTTGCTCGGCCAATTAGTTGCAGATTAAACCCTTCACAACGTAGAGCATCTCGCAGATGGCGCGCCTCATGCTGCCACTGCTCATCGAGTTTTTTGTGGTACAGCAGTGAAACAATCACCTGATTACTCAAAGTAGACAGATAATCAATCTGGAACAATTTGTTGCGCAGCAGAGGGTTATGACGCAACTGATCCAGCAGTGCCGGCATCAAACGGTTGATCAACTTACTGGCAGCAGGAAATTGATCAACACGAAGCCGCTCTTTTGTCTCTTTATCAAACACAATATGATAGAGATCCTCACCCTCATGCCAGATTCGAAACTCTGCCCGCATCCGGTAATGCTGATGTTCCGAGGCAAAAACCTCTGGTGCCGGCGCATCAAACTGGGCCATCAGCGTCTGTAAACGAGCCGTTTTTTCCGCTAACTGGGCATCGTACTGATCAATAGGCAAACTACCAGGGGTCATCACTTTTCTCCGCAAACATCGCTATATAAGAAGGGAATTGTAGGCAAACCGGTAGGGAAGTCCAGCTATAGAAGGTTTAGCAATCTAGACATCTAAATCGACAGTCAGTAATATACCGTCTCCGGTCTCTGCCAAGAGCGAAAAGGGAATCTGGTGAAAATCCAGAACTGACGCGCAGCGGTAAAGGGGAACGAAAGTAACAGGCAGCACACACTGCCGACACTGT
>CAMTGL010000006.1 GCA_947071955.1 uncultured Plesiomonas sp. | reverse complement strand
TTCGAGCGCTTCAGATACTCACCCCACTCATAGCTGACAATCTTGGCCTTCACGCCCACCTTATCCCAGTCAGCCTGAATCATCTCGGCCATCCGACGCGCATTTGGGTTGTACGGGCGCTGTACCGGCATTGCCCACAAATCAGTACTAAACCCGTTCTCTAATCCCGCCTCTTTTAACAACGCCTTCGCTTTTGCCGGATCATAGGCATAATCCACCACCTTATCGTTATACGACCAGATAGTTGGTGGTAGCGGGTTCTTCGCTACCGTACCTGCGCCCTGAAAAACAGCCGCAATAATCGCCTCTTTGTTGACCGCATAGTTCAGCGCCTGCCGCACTTTCACATTATCAAACGGCTTTTTCTCGGTATTAAACGCCAGATACCCAACGTTTAACCCCTCTTGGGTCAACAGATTAATTTGTGGATCTTGCTTCATCTGTGCCAAATCTGCCGGATTCGGGTACGGCATCACCTGACACTCGCCCTTTTGCAACTTCGCAAAACGCACCGCTGCATCAGGGGTGATAGAGAACACCAACTTATCCACCTGCGCCTTGCCTTCCCAATATTCAGGGAAAGCCCTGAAGCGAATCGTGGAATCTTTCTGGTACTGTGCCAAAGTGAACGGCCCTGTGCCGATAGGCTCTAAATCCACTTTTTCCGGCGTTTTGGCCGCCAGCATCTTATCGGCATACTCAGCCGACAAGATTGAGGCAAAATCCATCGCTAAATTGGCCAGAAACGGCGCTTCTGGGCGGGTCAGCGTAATGCGTACCGTATAATCATCCACCTTCTCGACCGAGCCGATCAGGTTTTGCATATCCATGCCCTGAAAATACTCATACGTTCCGCCCGACACCTTGTGGTAAGGGTGATTCGCATCCTTTTGGCGCATCAACGAATACACCACATCATCGGCATTAAAATCGCGCGTAGGTGTAAACAGCTTATTACTGTGGAATTTCACCCCTTTACGCAGCGCAAAAGTGTACACCTTGCCATCTTCGCTAACCGTCCAGCTCTCTGCCAGCCCCGGCTCTAACTGCGTCGTGCCACGGGTAAACTCAATCAGGCGGTTATACATAGGTACCGAACTGGCATCAAAGGTCGTGCCGGTGGTATACAACTGCGGGTTAAAACCCTCTGGTGATCCTTCCGAACAGTACACCAGCGTACTGGCCTGCACACCGCCAGCCACTGACAGCGCCAATAATCCTGCGCCGACACTCAGCACATGCTTTTTCATCATGATGGGTTTGCTCCGTTTTCATTATAATAATGAACTGCATTGCGCAGTATTCAGAGCGTCAGATACGGGGTAGGGAAGTCAAATCTTACCGGGAAACAGAGTGAACGGCTCACCCTAAGTGCATGCATAACACAACCGCGCTAACAACATACAGGTACAAACCATGTATCGCCTGTAACAGACAGCCAAACCGAATTATCGCCGGTCAAACACCTGACAATACCGCTTTGTATCCCACCGTCATACCGCAACACACCATAAAACACCTGTGCCAACGCCCATTGCACACCCACTGATATAACCCGGCATCTGCTGAAACGAACTTCCTTATTCATAACAGACGCATTACAACAATGTGACAAGACCAACTCTTGTAGTCAACATAAAACAGAGCAAACGTCGAACAAAAATAGCAAAGACAAAATAAACATATCTTCTTGGGATACAAGCAGAGCGCAACATCGCAATTTAGCAACGCCATGCGGTAATTTTAACCAACAAAACAACCGCATATGCAGTGCCACTTAGCGCATAACCTGCCACAGCCGATTACCCCAACATCACACAATTTCGGCCTGCATGCTTAGCCTTATACAGCGCAATATCGGCACGACTTATGGTTTCTGCCATATTTTCATGCATCGCCAGCGCAACCACGCCAAATGACACCGTAACACTGATACCGAGTGGCCACTGCGTTAGCACAAACTCCTGACGCAGCAGTTCAGCCTGCTCTTGTGCCTGATCACGATTAAAATCAGGGCACAGCAGCATAAACTCCTCCCCGCCCCAGCGCACCAAACGGCAACGCGGATTGATCAAACTGCGGCAGCGGTGTGCCAGATGCTGTAAAACCTCATCGCCAACCAGATGACCGTAAGTATCATTAATCCGCTTGAAGTGATCGATATCCAGCAAAATCATCGCTGAAGGCTCGGTATTATCGGTTTGACGCAACATCTCAAGCATCAACGTTCGCGCCCCATAGCGGTTGAACGCACCGGTGAGCGGATCATATTTTGCCTGATACTCCACCTCTTCATTACGCAGCTTTAGCATGGTATTCAAATCGGTCAGCTGCTGCTGGCGCTTACGTGCCGACTTCAACTCACGGCGCATCTGCAACTGCATTCCCAGCAAATAACCGAATGTACAGAGCACCCACACTGCAATAATCAGCAGGTAGTAATACTCCTCTTCAATCCACGATCCGTGGAACTCAATGTGGTCAAACACCACATGATGCTCGCCTTCCGGCATCAGCTCACTTGAAGCCAGCTCAATCTGGAAAATCTGATTAAACTGCGGCAGCGCATGCATCACCGGTATTTTTTTATCATTCACCCACCAACTGGCCACCTTAAAAGCACTCAGCGGCACATCCAGAAAATCATGGGTATCACTTGGCCGTACAATCAGCTCATTGACCTTGTGCGAAAGCGGATCATCTGCGCGAGAATAAACCGGATCATAATTGCGCAAATACACTCTCCAGAACTGCGGGCCCACCCCGACACTGCGGATCGGCATCTGAATACGGTTAAAACCTGACAGATCAAGCCCCGCATCTGGCTCGCTCAGCATCAAAGAGACTTCACAATACGGCCAGCGATAGACATTTTTCAGCGTGCAGTACAGATGAATGCGGCCCTCAGTATCTACACTGACCCGCGCCTCGGTTGCCCCGCCGCGCACCCGATCATCCATCGGTTCAATTAATTGCACGTTGCTTGCATCTACCCGGATCACCCGCGGAGCGATCACCGGATGCAATGCAATCGCAGCAACGGTGAAGATTAATAACAGCGTAAAAAGCTTAGCGGCGATGTGCTGACGCATAAAATTAGATATTCTCTGGGATAGAACCTGAAGCAGGTTGTGCCAAATCTTATGGCAAGAATGGTAACACTTAAGGGTTAAGGTGACACATAATCACCTTATAGCAGCACGGGAATCTAGCATCAATTGTTAAAACAGGATAAAACCTTAACCATGATTCTCTTTGATTCTGTGATATTCAATAGCTGACACGAGTCAGTTATGTAGTAAAATTACTGAACTGATATGCTCAAGTATCACAGCACACTTTTGTATTCTCGACGAGAGGTCTCACATGGCTAACGTGAAGAAACCGATGGTTTTGGTCATCCTTGATGGCTACGGCTACCGCGAAGATAAGCAGGACAACGCAATTTTAAACGCTAACACACCGGTCATGGATAAGCTGTGGGCCGAGTGTCCGCACAGTTTAATCTCCGGTTCAGGTCTGGATGTCGGCCTGCCTGATGGCCAAATGGGTAACTCTGAAGTTGGCCACGTCAATCTGGGTGCCGGCCGTATTGTGTACCAAGATTTGACCCGTTTGGATAAAGAGATCAAAGACGGTGACTTCTTCCACAACCCTGTACTGACCGCCGCAGTAGATAAAGCAGTGGCTGCCGGTAAAGCAGTACACATCATGGGTCTACTCTCACCCGGTGGCGTACACAGCCACGAAGAGCATATTCTGGCGATGATCGATCTGGCAGCCCAGCGTGGCGCAGAGAAAATCTACCTACACGCGTTCCTTGATGGCCGTGACACCCCGCCACGCAGTGCAGAAGATAGCCTGACCCGCGTTGCGCACCACTTTGCCGAACTGGGCAAAGGCCGCGTAGCATCACTGGTTGGCCGCTACTACGCCATGGATCGCGACAACCGCTGGGATCGCGTACAGCTAGCCTATGATCTTATGACCCAAGCCAAAGCTGAGTTCCACGCCAGCAATGTGCTTGATGGCCTGCAAGCGGCGTATGCCCGCGGTGAAAACGATGAGTTCGTCAAACCGACCGTGCTGCAAGCCGACGGCGAAGCCGCTGCTGATATGAATGACGGCGATGCGCTGATTTTCATGAACTTCCGTGCTGACCGTGCCCGCCAGTTAACCCGCACCTTCATCAATGCTGATTTCAACGGTTTCACCCGCGAAAAAGTGGTGAATTTCGGTGATTTCGTGATGCTAACCGAGTATGCGGCCGACATCAAAACCGTTTGTGCTTATCCGCCGGAAAATCTGGTCAACACCATGGGCGAGTGGCTGTCAAAGCACCAGAAAACCCAACTGCGTATCTCAGAAACTGAAAAATATGCACACGTGACCTTCTTCTATAACGGCGGTGTCGAAGACCCGTTTGTCGGTGAAGACCGCATCCTGATCCAATCCCCGCAAGTGGCGACCTATGACCTGCAACCGGAGATGAGCTCTGCCGAACTGACCGAAAAACTGGTTGGCGCAATTGAGAGCGGTAAATACGATGCCATCATCTGTAACTACCCGAACGGTGACATGGTCGGCCATACCGGTATTTTTGATGCTGCCGTCAAAGCGGTTGAAACGTTGGATCACTGCATTGAGCAAGTTGTTGCTGCCGTACGTAAAGTGGATGGTCAACTGCTGATCACCGCAGACCACGGCAACGCCGAGTTGATGAAAGACCAGACCACTGGCCAGCCATTTACCGCCCACACCAACTTGCCTGTACCGCTAATTTATGTCGGTAAACCGGCAGAAACCGTACACGGTGGTAAATTGTCTGACCTTGCACCAACCATGCTAAGCATGATGGGTATGGAAATTCCTGCAGAGATGACTGGCAAGCCGCTGTTTATCGTGAAATAATTTTCATATGCAGATAAAAAACGGCGTACTTCTTAGAAAACAGCTTGTCGGCACACTCAGTGTCGGCCTGTTGCTGTGGTCGTCGTTCACCCTTGCTGCGCCGAAAACCAAAGAGGCGCTGCAAGGAGTGATGCAAGATATTGCTCAACAAGAAACCAAAGTTGCCGCGCAAAAAGATCAGCGCGAGCAACTGCAACAAGCGCTCAAACAGCAAGATCAATCGATTGGCGCTGCCAGCAAAGTGCTAAGGCAGACCGAGCAACAACTCAGCCGTTTACAGCGCGATCTGAGCCGTTTATCCGCCTCAATCGCCACGCTGGAAAAAACCCAAACACAGCACCAACAGCGTTTATCCCAACAGCTTGATGCCGCTTTTCGTATCGGCAAACAGGGGCAACTGCAAGCCATTTTATCTTCTGATGATCCTGCCCGTTCAGAACGCCTGCTGCACTACTACCGCGCCATTAATGATGAGCGCCGTGCCGTTATCGATGAACTCAGCGTCAACCGTCATGATCTTCAGGAGCAGAAAAACCAGCTCAGTGCGGCCCAAAAACAGCAGAAAACCCTGCTGGGCACGCAGCAGCAGCAGCAAAGCAAACTGCAACAAACGCGCCTTGAGCGTAAGAAAACTCTGAGTGCGCTAGAGTCTGATTTAAAACAAAATCAGCAACAACTGGCCCAGCTAAAACTCAATGAACAACGCCTGCGCGATCAGATAGTCCGTGCCGAGCGGGAAGCCAAACTCCGCGCTGAACGCGAAGCCCGTGAATTGGCCCGCAAACGTGCCAGCGAAGAGAAACGCACCGGAAAACCATATGTACCCAATGCCAACGAGCGTACCCTGATGGCACAAAGTGGTGGCTTAGGTCGACCAGGCAGCCAGCACCGCTGGCCGGTCAACGGCGCGGTACTGCACCGTTTTGGTGATAGTCAGGAAGGCGAACTACGCTGGAAAGGGATGGTTATCTCTGCCAACGAAGGCAGCGAAGTCCGCGCCATTGCTGACGGCAAAGTATTGCTGGCCGACTGGCTGCAAGGCTACGGGTTGGTGATGGTGATAGAGCACGGCAAAGGTGACATGAGCCTGTACGGGTACAATCAGACCGTACTGTTTAAGCCCGGTGATAACGTCAAGGCCGGACAAGCCATCGCACTGGTGGGTGATAGCGGCGGTCAGGGAGTGCCCAGCCTCTATTTTGAAATCCGTCGGCAGGGTCAGGCGGTGAATCCGCGTCCTTGGCTGGGCGGTTAATACTGTTAACCGAGAATCTCCCATGCTGTTATGCCCGCAACACCCAGCACCACGCCGTTTTTCCCTCGTACGCCTGCTGCGTTTCGCTTTCTCACGATCACGTATTTTGCTGCTGGTCAGCCTGTCACTGTATGCGGTCAATGCCAGCGCCGGACAACTGGTGATCGTAATTGATGATGTTGGTTATCGCGCCGAAGATCATAAAGTGATGCGCCTACCGCTGCCGGTCACCGTAGCGGTGCTACCAAGTGCCCCGCACGCCGCCAACATGGCTAAACAAGCCGCACAACAAGGGCGAGAAACCATCATTCACCTACCAATGCAACCGCGCGGCAACCAGCGGGTCGAGGCCGGTGCTCTGCATACCGGAATGGGTGCAGATGAAGTTCAGCGTACCCTGCAACAAGCCATGCGTATCGTTCCGAACGCCATTGGTTTGAATAACCATATGGGTAGTGCGGCAACCGCCGATCCGGCACTGATGAAACTGCTGATGCAGCAGCTCAAAGCACGGCAACTGCTTTTTTTAGATAGCCGTACCATTAGCAGCTCGGTAGCTGAGTCTACTGCCCGTGAGCTTGGTGTTCCCGCCCTGCGGCGCACCGTATTTTTAGATGACGACAACAACCTTGCTCGGGTACAAGCAGAGTTTCAGCGTGCGGTAAAAATGGCACAGAAAAAAGGCTGGGCCGTTGCCATCGGCCACCCGCGTCCCAATACCATCAAAGTGCTGCAAGCGGGCCTTGTGAATTTACCGCGCAATGTCCAGCTCGTGCCGCTCAGCACACTGGTGTATGCAAAATCAAATACATCACTGACCCCACCAGCCCAAAAACCGGCAGGCAATACATCCTCCGGCACAGTAACCGGCCAAACTACGACAAAACCAAGCACCTCAAATACAGCAAATGGCCTGTACCAGCCGGGGCCGATCATCGAACAGCCGGCCGATAAATCACCGGCTGGAAAATCGCCAACCGATACAGCTCCTACCGAGAGCAAACCGCACGATCCTACACATAGCAACAGCGAGCCTACGCCAGCAGTTCCACCTGCTGACTCAGAACAACCGCCAACACAGGGCACGCCGCCAACCCCAGAGCCAGAGATCACCCTAGAAATTTTAGGGATGAGCGAAAGCCCTGGCATCAACCAGCTCGATTTACTGCCGGCCACCACCTCAAAGCCGCCTTACATCAAGCTGCCACTGATGCGCGGTCAGCGCGAAGACTGATACTCTGGCGATAAAAAACACCCCGTAGGTCGCTGACCTGCGGGGTGTTTAACATTGAAAATTAGAAGCTTCAAGTTTGAAGCCATCAGTCTGATGTTTTAAGCAACCGACATTACAGCTTAACCAGCTCTGCCGCCGTTACGCTTTTGGCCGTATCAGTAGCCTGATGCCGTGGCGATTCAACCACATGCCCAGCCACCCCCGACGCAATAGCTGCCGCCGAAACAGCCTGTGGAACACGCTCAAGCAAACGCGGATCCATCGGTTTTGGAATGATGTAATCACGGCCAAACTCCAGCGCGCTAACACCGGCGGCATCCAGCACATCTTGCGGTACCGGCTCTTTTGCCAATTGGCGGATCGCCTCAACTGCGGCCAGTTTCATCTCATCATTAATTGCGCGGGCACGCACATCAAGCGCACCACGGAACAAAAATGGGAAGCAGAGTACATTGTTAATCTGGTTCGGGTAGTCAGAGCGACCCGTCGCCATAATCAGATCGCTACGGGTAGCAAAGGCCAGTGCCGGTTTGATCTCCGGATCAGGGTTAGCACAAGCAAACACCACCGGATTTTTCGCCATCAGCGCCAGCGCTTCGGCAGGCAACAGATCAGGGCCGGAAACACCGATAAAGACATCGGCACCAGTCATCGCATCTTCTAATGTACGCTTGTCGGTTTTATTGGCAAACAGTGCCTTAAATTCGTTTAGATCACTGCGATCGACATGGATCACACCCTTACGATCAAGCATATAGATATTTTCACGCGCCGCACCACACTTGATCAGCATATTCATACAAGCTGTCGCTGCCGCGCCCGCGCCTAGACAGACCACTTTGGCCTGCGGCAAGGTTTTACCCTGAATTTCCAGCGCATTAAGCACACCGGCTGCCGTAACAATCGCCGTACCGTGCTGATCATCATGGAAAACTGGAATATGGCAGCGCTCAATCAAACGCTGCTCAATCTCAAAACACTCAGGGGCTTTGATATCTTCCAAATTAATGCCGCCAAACGAATCTGCAATGTTGGCTACTGTATCAATAAACTGCTCAACGGTATCGTGAGTCACCTCAATATCAACCGCATCAATACCCGCAAAACGTTTGAATAACAGAGCCTTACCTTCCATAACTGGCTTAGAGGCCAACGGGCCTAAATTGCCCAAGCCCAAAATTGCCGTGCCGTTTGAAATCACCGCAACCAGATTACCCTTGCCGGTATAACGGTAAGCATTTTCCGGATCACGCGCGATTTCACGCACCGGCTCTGCCACACCGGGGCTGTAGGCCAGTGCCAGATCGTGCGCTGTATCAGCAGGTTTGGTCAGGGCAATGGCAATTTTTCCCGGAATCGGGTAAGCGTGGTAATCAAGAGCTTGTTGGCGAAAATCGGCAGACATCAGACATTCCTATCGTTATTAGTTTTTGTGTTACTGCACGTAACCGGCGCTGATGATAAGCAATATAAAGGGGGATTCCCAGCCGACACATCTGAAAAAACGTGTCAGCAAGAATATAAATCACTATGGGATGGGGGTATTGCAGAGTAATATCGCAGGCATAAAAAAAGCACCCAAAGGTGCTTTTTTTGCTTTCGCGATACTGCTGGAGTAAGAAGAATTACTTCTTCGCAGACAGTGCGCCGAAACGCTTGTTGAAACGGTCAACACGGCCGCCGGTAGAAACTTCACGCTGCTTACCAGTGTAGAACGGGTGGCAGTTACCGCACACGTCTAGGTTTACGTCGTGGCCGGTAGAACCGATTTTGATGATGTTACCGCAAGAACAGTTTGCAGTAATTTCTTTGTATTCTGGGTGGATACCTTGCTTCATGGGAAACCTCAGTAAAGGCCGTGTCGCTATCTGGTCAACCTTACCCTGATTTACACGGTAATTTGCCAAACACCACACGAGGATTAATAACACAGTTATAAGGCGCAAAATAATACGGCATTCATTCCCACCTTTCAAGCAGGCTGCCGCCTTTTTCACCACTAATCATACCCTTTTTGATACAAAGGATCGATCTACTCTCGGCTTCCCCTTACACTGTATTCTCTGACCCAATGAGCCGCTTGCCCAAATGACTGAATCTGTAGCCCGAATTGCCCTGCCCGTTCCCCTGCCACGCCTGTTTGATTATTTGCTGCCTGCCGCGCAGATAGCCGGTCAACCGGTATTGCCGGGTATGCGGGTTAAAGTGCCGTTCGGGCGGCGCGAATTAATCGGGGTGATAGAGAGCCTAACCGACAGCGCCGAGATCCCGCATGATCAATGCAAAGCGATCATCGCGCTGCTCGATCATGATCCTCTCTGGTCACCACCGATCTGGCGTTTATTGCACTGGGCAGCCGCCTATTATCAGCATCCGCTCGGCGATGTGCTGACCCAAGCCATGCCAGTATTACTGCGTCAAGGCCACAGCACCGAGCAGGCAGCTGAGCAGTACTGGCAACTGACCGAACAGGGTAAAATCAGCCTGCAAACCCAGTTCAAACGCGCGCCTAAGCAGTGGCAAATCATTCAGGCACTGCGTAACGGGCCACTTGATAAAACCGCACTGCAAGAACAGGGCTGCAGTGACAGCGCCTTTAATACACTGCGGCAAAAAGGGCTGATAGATGTTCAACTAAAAACCCCATCGCGTCACGACTGGCGGCCTACCTACCGTGCCAGCGAGCACCGCCCACGCTTAAATACCGAGCAAGCCACCGCAGTGGCTGCAATCAACAGCCGCAGTGATTTTGCCGTCTGGTTACTTGAGGGGGTAACAGGTTCAGGTAAAACTGAAGTCTATCTGAGTGTGATAGAGCAAGCGCTGGCGCAGGGTAAACAGGCTCTGGTGCTGGTTCCCGAAATAGGCCTAACACCGCAAACCATCACCCGTTTTCGTGAACGTTTTAATGTACCGGTAGATGTGCTGCACTCCGCGCTCAACGATAACCAACGGCTGGCGGTATGGCGACGGGCGCGCACCGGTGAAAGTGCCATTGTCATTGGGACCCGTTCAGCCCTGTTCACCCCGCTGGCACGCCCTGGCGTGCTGGTGATTGATGAGGAACACGACAGCTCATACAAACAGCAAGAGGGCTGGCGCTACCACGCGCGCGATCTGGCAGTGATGCGCGGTTATGAAGAGCAGATCCCCGTGGTACTGGGCTCGGCCACCCCCGCGCTGGAAAGTTTGTACAACTGTCAGCAGGGAAAATACCACCACCTGCACTTGACCGTGCGGGCCGGCAACGCCAAACCGCCTAAGCAATATGTGCTGGATATGAAAGGCCAACCGGTACAAGCGGGCTTGTCAGCAGAGCTACTGGTGCGTATGCGCCAGCATCTGCAACAAGGTAATCAGGTGATGCTCTTTTTAAACCGGCGTGGCTTTTCACCTGCTCTTTTATGCCATGAGTGCGGCTGGGTTGCCCACTGCCCCCGCTGCGAACGCCCCTATACCTTTCATCAGTTCAGTCGCGATCTGCGCTGTCACCATTGCGATAATCAGTACCCCGTACCGCCGCAATGCCCACAATGTGGCTCAACCCAGCTGATACCGGTGGGTGTAGGTACAGAACAGCTAGAACACACGCTCGGTGAGCTGATGCCAGAATTTAGCATCACCCGCATTGACCGCGACAGCACCCGCAGAAAAGGCTCACTTGAACAGCATTTAGAGGATATACAGCAGGGGCGCAGCCAGATTTTAATCGGCACCCAGATGCTGGCCAAAGGCCACCACTTCCCCAACGTAACCTTAGTAGCACTGCTCGATGTTGATGGTGCACTGTTCTCGGCTGATTTTCGCGCTGCCGAACGCTTTGCCCAACTTTACACTCAGGTAGCCGGGCGCGCTGGGCGGGCCGGAAAACAGGGGGAGGTGTTGCTGCAAACCCACCAACCCGAACACCCACTGTTGCAGACACTACTGACACAGGGCTATCCGGCCTTCGCCGGTCAAGCACTGCGAGAGCGACAGGCCGCATGGCTGCCACCGTTTACCTACCATGTGCTGATTCGAGCTGAAGATCATCAGGGAGACCCAGCCTGCCAGTTACTGACCCAAATCCGCACTGTTTTAGATGCCAGCCCGCTGAAAACCGACGATTTATGGCTGCTCGGCCCTGCACCCTCGCTGCAAAGCAAACGTGCCGGACGCTACCGCTGGCAACTCCTTATCCAGCACCCCTCACGAAAAGTGCTGCAAAATATTCTGACGTTGGCACGGCCCGCCTGCGAAATGTTACCGCTCTCGCGCAAAGTAAAATGGACACTTGATGTCGATCCTATCGATATGATTTAACGTGCCACATCGATCTTTGCGCTCAAAAAGCGAACTGCATCACGAAAAGAATGTAATTTCCGCAATGAAACGCATTCTTCCTACTGTCACAGCTGTTTACAATATTGGCGTTCGGCAGCATTTTCGTTTGGCTGCGGATTTAGCAGCCTGTTGCTGACAGGGAGAACACAACCCTCAGAAATGTAGGAGAATCGTATATGGCAACAATGAAGGACGTTGCCCAGCTTGCAGGCGTATCGACTGCCACGGTATCCCGTGCGCTGATGAACCCGGATAAGGTTTCAACAGCCACCCGCCAACGTGTCGAAAAAGCCGTGGTCGAGGTTGGCTACTCTCCAAACTCGCTCGCCCGCAATCTGCGCAGAAATGAATCCAAAACCATCGTCGTGATCGTGCCCGACATCAGTGATCCCTTTTTTGCGGATGTGATCCGTGGGATCGAAGAGGCAGCAACCGCACAAGGTTATCTGGTGCTGCTCGGTGATTGCGCACAGCAAAATGCCCGTGAACGCTCGTTTGTGAATCTGGTTTTCACCAAACAGGCCGACGGCATGCTGCTGCTCAGCTCAAATCTGCCGTTTGATATCAGCAAACCGGAACAGAAAAACCTGCCACCGATGGTCATGGCCAACGAGTTCTCACCCGAACTTGAGCTGCCAACCGTACACATCGACAACCTGACCGCCGCGTTTGATGCCGTGCACTACCTGACTCAGCTCGGCCACAAGCGCATTGCCTGCGTTGCAGGGCCAAGCAGCATGCCGCTGTGCAGCTACCGAACTCAGGGCTATATTCAGGCGATGCGCCGTGTCGGAATTGCGGTGGAAGACCGTTACATGACCTACGGTAACTTCAGTTTTGATGCCGGTGCACAAGCCGTTTCACAACTGATGGCACAGCCTTCGCCCCCGACTGCCATTTTTTGCCACAGTGATGTGATGGCGATTGGTGCGCTACAACAGGCGAAGAAGCTCGGTTTTCGAGTACCACAAGACTTATCAATCATTGGTTTTGACGATATCAAGTTCTCAGAGTATTGCGATCCGCCACTGACCACGGTATCCCAGCCTCGTTATGAAATTGGCCGCCAGTCAATGGAATTGCTGCTTGATATGCTCAGAGGCAAAGATATCGGTACCAGCTCGCGGCTGCTTGATGCAAAACTGGTGGTACGTGCCAGTACTGCGCCACCGCGCCGTTAGTCTGTGCCCTGTTGATTTTGGCCGCATCTGGCCAAACTGCAATGTGTTATTGACCGGCGCCTGCGTCGGTCAAATTCAGCATTGCACCCATCCCGTACTTAATATAGCCACCTGCTGTAACCGGCAGAAAATGAGAAAAAATGGCTACATAGCCAGCCATAACCACCGTAATGTGCAAGAAAAGTCTGAGATGATTGATTTTGATGCATAATTTGAGCGATAAATAACCCGCTTTTAGCATCCACAACTGGTCAAGTCTGCTTCAGTTAAGTAACATGTTTCTCCTATTCCGTTAAACAGTCAGACTCGATACTCATTGTGGCACAACGAGACTATGTATCCCGCGGCAAACGCGCGGCGGCGGCAAAAGCAAAAGCGCGCCGGAACACAAAAAAAACGCCTCGACCGTTGCCCATTATGGCTATCGGCCTTGCCGCTGCACTGGTCGCCGGTATTGCGGGGGGAGTCTATTACGTCAAAAATCGTGATACCGATGCGGCACTCAACCTGCAACAGCAAATTAAGCATAAAAACGGCCTACCGGTAAAACCCGAAGAGCGCTGGAGCTATATTAAAGAGCTGGAAAATAAAGAGGTGGTGATCAGTGATCCGCATAACCCAATGCAAGATCGCACAGCACCCACCCAGTTAACCGCAGAGCAGCAGGCTATTTTGACCCAGTTGCAAACGGAGATGCAGCAAGCGCCACAGGCCTTGCCGCGAGCCGATCGCAACGGCAATATTGACGGTGAAACCCAAATTACGCAGAACAAGCCGGTCTACACCTCTCCGAACAGCAACAATCAGGGGCAACCGCTCGCAAAAATTGAGCAAATTCCGCCTCGTCAGACAACGTCAGTAATCAAAGAGAGCAAGCCAACACTGGTGCAGCCTCCACCCATTCCGCGCGGATCAGAAACAGCACGAAATGAAGTCGCTAAAGTTGAAACCGCAAAAAAAGTGGATGAAAAACCACAACAGTGGCTGGTTCAGTGTGGTGCATACCGTACCAGCTCGCAGGCTGAAGAGGTGCAAGCAACACTGGCATTTCAGGGTATTGAAACCAATTTACGCACCAGCAATAGCTGGCACCGAGTGGTTCTTGGCCCTTACAGCAGCCGTGCGGCCGCTGACAAGCAGCAAAGCCGCTTAAAAAGCAGCGGTATGTCGAGCTGCTTAATTCTTCCTGTTCAGGGTTGAAACTCCTTTCCCAAATCCCCATCTAAGCATTATGTGCCCTGACAATGATCAGGGCTTTGCGTAATTCTCCGATGAGGAACACACAGTGACAACAATCGTAAGTGTGCGCCGTAATGGTAAAGTCGTCATTGGCGGTGACGGACAGGTTTCTCTTGGCAACACTGTCATGAAGAGCAACGCGCGCAAAGTGCGCCGTTTATACAACGATCAAGTCATTGCCGGTTTTGCTGGCGGTACAGCCGATGCATTCACCCTGTTTGAGCGTTTTGAGCGTCAGTTAGAGATGCATCAGGGTAATTTGGTTAAAGCAGCTGTTGAGCTGGCCAAAGATTGGCGATCTGATCGTGCTCTGCGTAAACTTGAAGCACTGCTGGCCGTTGCGGATGAAAATGCCTCTTTAATCATTACCGGTAACGGTGATGTGGTGCAGCCGGAAAATGATCTGATCGCAATTGGCTCAGGTGGCCCGTTTGCCCAGTCAGCCGCACGTGCACTGCTGGAAAATACCGAGCTCTCTGCCCACGATATCGTGGAAAAAGCCCTGACCATTGCCGGTGATATTTGTGTGTATACCAACCAACACAAAACCATCGAAGAACTTCCAAGCAAAATTTAAGGCCTGACCATGTCTGAAATGACCCCACGTGAAATTGTCCACGAGCTTGACCGTCATATCATCGGTCAGGATAAAGCCAAGCGTTCTGTTGCCATTGCACTGCGTAACCGCTGGCGGCGGATGCAGTTGCCAGAAGCGCTGCGCCATGAAGTAACCCCAAAAAATATTCTGATGATCGGCCCAACCGGTGTCGGTAAAACGGAAATTGCCCGCCGTCTGGCGAAACTGGCCAATGCCCCGTTCATCAAAGTGGAAGCAACTAAGTTCACCGAAGTTGGGTATGTGGGTAAAGAAGTTGACTCGATTATCCGCGATCTGACAGATTCAGCCATCAAAATGGTGCGCTTACAGTCTATCGAAAAAAATCGTGTACGGGCCGAAGAGCTGGCAGAAGATCGTATTTTAGATGCGTTGCTGCCACCACCGCGTGATAACTGGGGTCAGACTGAAAAAACTGACGAGCAATCACACACTCGCCAAATTTTCCGTAAAAAACTGCGCGAAGGTCAGCTCGATGATAAAGAGATCGAGATTGAGACCTCAGCCGCCGGCAGTGCCGGTGTTGAAATCATGTCGCCACCGGGCATGGAAGAGATGACTAACCAGTTGCAATCTATGTTCCAAAATCTGGCTGGTCAGCAAAAGAAAAAACGCAAACTCAAAGTGCCCGAAGCACTCAAAGCGCTGATTGAAGAAGAAGCAGCCAAGCTGGTCAATCCTGAAGAGCTCAAAGAGCAAGCGATTCACGCAGTTGAGCAAAACGGTATTGTCTTTATCGATGAGATAGACAAGATCTGTAAGCGTGGCGAAAGCTCCGGCCCTGATGTTTCACGCGAAGGCGTTCAGCGCGATCTGCTACCGTTAGTTGAAGGCTGCACTGTATCCACTAAGCACGGCATGGTGAATACTGATCATATTCTGTTCATCGCCTCGGGTGCATTTCAGGTTGCTCGCCCGTCTGATCTGCTGCCTGAGCTACAAGGCCGCCTGCCTATTCGTGTTGAACTCGATGCCCTGACCAGTGCTGATTTTGAGCGCATTTTGTCAGAGCCAAGTGCCTCACTGACCGAGCAGTACAAAGCGCTGCTGGCAACCGAAGGTCTGAATGTTGAATTCACGCCAGAAGGGATCCGCCGCCTAGCTGATGCTGCTTTTACCGTCAACGAGCGTACCGAAAATATTGGTGCACGCCGTCTGCATACCGTGATGGAGCGTCTGTTCGAAGAGGTCTCTTTTGATGCCAGCGAGCGCAGCGGTCAACTGATCACCGTTGATGCCGATTACGTCAGCAAATACTTGGCCGATGTCGTAGAAGACGAAGATCTCAGCCGTTTTATTCTGTAATCAGCCAAACAAAACGGTAGCAATCATGGTTCATCATGCTTTGGCATGTTATCCATAATAGGCTTGCACCGCTTTTTACTTCTCAAAAACAGAGCGCACTTGCGCTCTGTTTTTCTCTTTATACCGCAGCTTATGCTGTGAATTTAACCAAACAGTCATACCCGCATCCTCGCAAGATGCTGTAAACTACAGCGCTCAAATTTCTCGCACAGACAGCTTGCGCTATCGCATGATTTGCTCTGCCGGCCATTTTTAACCCTTAACTATGTTGAAGCCAAACCCATGAGTGACTCCAAATTTGCTATCTGGTTGGAAGCTACACGTCCGCGCACTTTACCGCTGGCCTTAGCCTCAATTGTTACCGGAGCTGCAGTTGCTATGTGGCAAGGACGCTTCCAAGCAACCATTACTGTTCTTGCTCTGCTGACTGCCACATTGCTACAGATTTTATCGAATCTGGCCAATGATTACGGCGATGCAGTCAAGGGCACCGATAAAGATCGGGTTGGCCCGCGCCGTGCAGTACAAAGCGGCCTGATCTCGGCACAAAGCATGAAGCGCGCGATGCTGATAACCCTGCTGCTCACCTTGGTTAGCGGCGGTACATTAATTTTACTGGCCTGCCGTAAACCAGAAGATATTATCGGATTCCTGCTCATGGGTGTGGTCGCCATTATCGCCGCAATCACCTATACCGTGGGTAATAAACCCTACGGTTACATGGGGTTGGGTGATATTTCTGTACTGACCTTCTTCGGTCTACTCGGTGTTTGTGGCACTTACTACCTGCAAACCGGTACTTTTGAAGCCGCCCTGCTGCTGCCGGCGCTCGGTTGTGGTTTGCTGGCTACCGCGGTACTGAACTTAAACAATTTACGTGATATTGAAACCGATCGGCTCTGCGGGAAAAACACCTTAGCGGTACGCATGGGGCCATTGTGGGGCAGACGTTATCATCTGATGCTGATCGGCGGTGCGCTGTTGAGTATGGCTCTCTATGCTCTGTTTACCGTACAGACCCGAGTGATCTGGCTATTCCTACTGGCCAGCCCACTACTTATTAAACATGCCATCGCGGTTTGGCATGAGCCAAATGGTGCGGCACTGCGCCCACTGCTTGAGCAAGTGGTCAAAGGGGCACTGCTGACCAATATTCTGTTTGCCATCGGGCTTGTACTGAGTTGAAGCCGTCGCAGGCATTTAGCTACAACAGTAAAAACAGACTTTCGTTGTATTCGCCCCTCTGGTGGTTTTGCAATCACCTCCGGCGGGGTTATACTTTGGGCACACTCAATCACAAAGCTGATATCTTATGAAATATGATACTTCTGAACTGTGCGATATCTATTTAGATCAAGTTGATGTGGTTGAACCTATGTTCTCCAGCTTCGGCGGACGCAGTTCTTTTGGTGGAAAAATCACCACCATCAAGTGCTTTGAAGATAACCAACTGATCAGTGAAGTACTCGATGAAAACGGCCTTGGGCGCGTACTGCTGATTGACGGTGGCGGCTCAGTACGTCGGGCGCTGATTGATGCGTCATTAGCACGTAAAGCCTGTGATAATGAGTGGGAAGGCATCATCGTTTACGGTGCAATTCGTCAGGTTGATGAGCTTGAAGAGAGTGATATTGGTATTCAGGCGCTTGCCCCAATCCCCGTTGGTGCTGATCACCAAGGGCATGGCGAAGCGGATGTTCCGGTCAATTTTGGTGGTGTTACTTTCCTGCCAGAAGATCATATCTATGCTGACAGCACCGGTATTATTTTATCACCAGAACCGCTCGATATTGAGTAGCCAACAAATAACCTGTTGAATATACGCTCAATATTCTGTGTGTGATTAGCGTAATCTCGCCCATATTGCGCTCATCTTGATTGAACGCGGGATAAAAAAACAGAGCATAAATGCTCTGTTTTTTCGTTTTACACTTCTTCCATCTTGCCAAGCAGAACGCGTAAACGCTCTTGCCAACCGTGATGCTCAGAACGCAGTTGCTCATTTTCACGCAGCAGCGCTTCGTGGGCAGATGCACCCTGTTGAACTTGTTGTGCCAAACCGTGGTTCTGATCTTTAAGCTCTTCAATTTCCATCTGCAGCAGCTGGATGGTATCGACAGCTTGTTGAACTTTAGATTCCAGCTTCTCAAATACTTCAAAAGACATATAAATACTCCCTCAATCATCGCATTATCGCGACTGTACGTATTGCCGATTGTACCCCACTGCTCGCGTGTACCACAGCCCTATCCACGCAGCTTTTTACTCTCTTTGCACATATATTGTGATTATTGCTCTCTATCCCCTGAAACATCAGGTTCGATAATGCGCATTCTGGTGCCAAATCATGGCTCGCAGTAGACAAAAAGCATCACCCAACTTAATCACACTATTGTATTTTTTTATATTGTTGCCTTGCCGTATTCAAGCACGATAAACCAACATAAAAAACCACCCCAGCAGCGCTGAGACATAAAAATAACATTACACTATATCGCGTTACATTCCACTGAATCTGCGCTTGATGACCCACCCCCACCAGCTTAATTGATTCAGCTATCAGAAAACGCGTAAAGAGCAGATTCCACTACTTATTGCTAAATTTTGAGCCTGTTCACTAAAAAATGCGCAAAAAATCAGAAATCTTGACCGATAGCGCACATTCTATCTTTCTCATTTTTCGTATTCGAACTTTAACGTTACATTTACACCACAGGCCAGTTATCTGGTCTAACCAGTTACTTTGCCAATTGCGGATTCCACAATAACAACAGGACTGCAGATATGAGCGCCACTCATCACCCTACGCTTACCGCACAATGTACCGCTGAATTTATCGGAACCGGACTTCTCATCTTCTTTGGCCTTGGCTGTGTAGCCGCGGCTAATTTAGCCGGCGCAACCATGAGCCTGTGGGAGATCAGTATTATCTGGGGGGTTGGCGTGGCGATGGCCATTTATCTAACCGCCGGCGTTTCCGGTGCGCACCTTAATCCTGCAGTGACAATTGCTCTGTGGCTGTTTGCCTGTTTTGATCGCAAACGTGTGATTCCATTTATCATTGCGCAAATTGCCGGCGCATTTTGTGCTGCCGCACTGATCTACTTCCTGTACGGAAATCTGTTTGCCAACTTTGAGGCAACCCACAATATCGTACGCGGCAGCGTAGAGAGCCTGCAAACTGCCGGCGTATTCTCTACCTACCCGCATGCGGCCATCAGTGTCGGCCACGCTTTTGTGGTTGAATTGGTGATCACCGCCGTTCTGATGGCGCTGATTATGGCACTGACCGACGACGGTAACGGTCTGCCGCGTGGCCCAATGGCCCCGTTGCTGATTGGTTTGGTCATTGCTGTCATTGGTGGTGCAATGGGCCCGCTGACCGGTTTTGCGATGAATCCGGCGCGTGATTTTGGCCCGAAACTGCTGGCATTCCTCGCAGGCTGGGGTGATATCGCCCTGACCGGTGGCCGTGATATTCCGTATTTTATTATCCCGATTCTGGCCCCGATTGTTGGTGCATGCTTGGGTGCTGCCGGTTACCGCGCCATGATTGGCCGTAACCTGCCCTGCAACAGCTGTAAAATAACCGATGACGATAATCCGGTGACAAAGATCATTCGTGATTAAGCACGTATAGCCATACCAAACCCATATGACCTGCCGTGTCAGCATTCCCTTAAAATACACGGCAGGCAGACAAAATAATCATCTGAATCATCGCGCATTAGCGCGTAAAATTAAGAATAACTGACCTAGGATAGAACAATGGAGTCGACGATGACTGAAAAAAAATTCATGGTGGCGCTGGATCAAGGCACAACCAGTTCACGTGCGATTGTTCTTGATCACGATGCCAATGTTATCAGTGTTTCACAACGCGAGTTTACCCAACACTACCCACAAGCGGGCTGGGTAGAGCACGACCCGATGGAGATCTGGGGTACACAAAGTGCCGTACTGGTCGAAGTGCTAGCAAAAGCCGGTATCACCTCTGATCAGGTCGCCGGTATTGGTATCACCAACCAGCGTGAAACCACCATTGTGTGGGAAAAAGAGACTGGCAAGCCGATTTATAATGCCATTGTCTGGCAGTGCCGCCGCACTGCGCCTATCTGCGAAGCACTCAAAGAGCAAGGGCTAGAAGAGTACATCCGCCACAATACCGGTCTAGTGGTTGACCCTTACTTCTCAGGCACCAAAGTGAAGTGGATTTTAGACCATGTTGAAGGTGCACGTGAGCGTGCCCAGCGCGGAGAGCTGCTGTTTGGTACGGTTGACACTTGGCTGGTCTGGAAGATGACCCAAGGGCGTGCACACGTTACCGACTACACCAACGCCTCACGTACCATGATGTTTAATATCCACACGCTAGACTGGGATACCCGCATGCTTGAAGCACTGGATATTCCACGTGCAATGCTGCCAGCGGTACGCCCATCCTCCGAAATTTATGGCCAAACCAACATTGGTGGTAAAGGCGGTACTCGTATCCCGATTGCCGGTATTGCCGGTGACCAGCAAGCCGCGCTGTTTGGCCAGATGTGCGTACATCCGGGTATGGCAAAAAATACTTACGGAACGGGCTGCTTCTTGCTGATGAACACCGGTAAAGAGGCGGTACGTTCGCACCACGGTCTGCTCACGACCATTGCATGTGGCCCGAAAGGTGAGCCAAACTATGCACTTGAAGGTGCGGTATTTATCGGCGGTGCCTCTATTCAGTGGCTACGTGATGAGCTGCGTCTGCTGGGTGACTCGTTCGACTCTGAATACTTCGCCACCAAGGTTAAAGACAGCAACGGCGTATACGTTGTACCGGCGTTTACTGGCCTTGGCGCTCCCTACTGGGATCCGTATGCCCGTGGCGCAATTTTCGGTCTGACCCGCGGTGCAAACCGTGACCATCTGATCCGCGCCACGCTCGAATCCGTCGCCTATCAAACCCGTGATGTGCTCGATGCGATGCAAGCTGACTCCAGTACTCCGCTGACCGCCCTACGGGTTGACGGTGGCGCAGTACAAAACAACTTCCTGATGCAGTTCCAATCTGACATTCTGGGCACCACGGTTGAGCGCCCACAAGTGCGTGAAGTTACCGCACTGGGTGCAGCGTATCTGGCCGGCCTAGCAATTGGTTTTTGGAAGAATCTGGATGAGCTCAAGTGCAAAGCAGCCATTGATCGGGTATTTGAACCGACCATGTCTGACGGTGAACGTGCCCGCCTGTATAAGGGCTGGCAAAAAGCGGTCAGCCGCGCACAGCACTGGGAAGATTAAGTACCGCCGTTCAATGCGCACAACATAAACACAAAAAAGCCACCGCATGCGGTGGCTTTTATTTTACTGAGATTGCTGATATCAGTCATCGCGGCGATGACCGCAAGACAAACAGCAAAGCGACATCAGAACAATTTTTTCGCCGTAGCCAGCCAGTCAGCTTTGAACGGACGCTTCATATTTTCGATAGCATCGATAATATCGTGGTGTACCATTTTCTCATTTTGGATACCGACGCAACGGCCACCGTAGCCCTCTTGCAGCAGGTCAACGGCATACGCGCCCATACGAGAGGCCAGAATACGGTCATAAGCCACCGGTGCACCACCGCGCTGAATATGCCCCAAAATAGTGGCACGGGTTTCACGCTGAGTCTCTTTTTCGATAAAACGCGCCAGCTCGTTCACATCACACATATGCTCGGTGATGGCCACGATTGCGTGTTTTTTACCCTTACTGATACCAGCACGGATCTCATCCACCAGCTCAGCACGGTTAAATTCAACTTCAGGGATAACGATAAACTCACAGCCACCGGCAATCGCCGCAGCCAGAGTCAGATCGCCACAGTGACGGCCCATCACTTCAACAATCGAGATACGCTGATGCGAAGAGGAGGTATCACGCAGGCGGTCAATCGCTTCAAGTACGGTTTCCAGCGCCGTAAAGTAACCGATAGTATAGTCGGTACCAGCTACGTCATTATCAATCGTGCCCGGCAGACCGATACACGGGAAGCCCATTTCGGTCAGTTTTTTTGCACCCATGTAAGAGCCGTCACCGCCGATAACCACCAGCGCATCAATACCGTGCTGACGCAAATTCGCGATAGACTCTTCACGCACCTTCTCTTCACGAAACTCTGGAAAACGTGCCGAGCCTAAAAATGTACCACCACGGTTGATGACATCTGAAACACTCTGACGATCCAGCTGACGGATCCGGTTTTGATGCAGACCCAGATAACCATCTTGGATCCCGTACACTTCCAATCCTTCGCCCAATGCTGCACGCACAACACCGCGGATCGCGGCGTTCATTCCCGGTGCATCACCACCGCTGGTCAATACGCCAATCTTTTTGATCATGACAACCCTCTGACTCTCGAAAGTTAATGACAGCTTAAAGCCACACAGCACAACAGGCATCCCCCAATGTCACTGCTGCTCTGTTATTGTGGCTCAATAACCGGCACGCTACCCTAATTCACGCCCAGTAACGCTAACGGTAATAAAATTAAGTGATGAGTATTACAATTTTGAAAAAAAACTACGTTGACGCTCATCACAGTAACTCATCTCACCGACCGAGCAGGCAAGATCGCTAAGCTTACTCCATTCAGCTTAGCATTTTATGTCTGAGCCGCGTAAATAGCCTGTTTTTTATCCCTAAACGGTTTGACCCTGTGCACTGTTTTTCATCTCTTCGGGAACGGCCGAAACCGGATCTTGGTGAATCAACACATCGGCACCGGGAAACATCTGCATCAAATCTTTTTCCAGCCCGTCAGCAATTCTGTGCGCATCCACCAGCGGCAAGGCATCTTGCAGCTCAAGGTGTAACTGGATAAAACGGGTTGGCCCTGCGCGGCGGGTACGTAACTGGTGCACCCCCATCACTCCGGCGGTTGAGCGTACTTTTTGTAAAATTTGCTCACGCTCTTCGGCAGGCAGTGCCTGATCCATCAAAGACTGTACCGCCTGATATGCCATATAAAACGCACTGACCAAAATGTAGCAGCCAATCCCTATCGCAAACAGCGCATCAGCTTTGCCCCAGCCCCACCAGCTTAAACCCAGCGCCAGTAAAATCGCCCCGTTCATCAGCAGATCACTTTGGTAATGCAGCATGTCAGCCTTAATCGCCTGACTGTCAGTACGGCGCACCACATAGCGCTGAAAAATCAGCAGTAGCAATGTAACGAGCAAAGCAAACAGCGTAACCGCAATCCCCAAACCGGGATCATCCATCGGCTGGGGCTTAATCAGACGCTCTATCCCCTGTAATAAGAGGAAAAATGCCGACCCGCAAATGAAGGCACTTTGCGCCAGCGCCGCTAATGACTCGGCTTTCCCGTGGCCAAAACGGTGGTCCTCATCCGGCGGTTGCAGTGAGTAGCGGATCACCAACAGATTGGTCAATGACGCAGCAATATCCAGCAGAGAATCAACCACTGAGGCCAGTAAACTGACCGCACCGGTTTTCCACCACGCCACAATTTTTACCAGCAGCAGTAAGGTTGCCACTAAGGTAGAACATAATGCTGCCAGTTTTACCCAGCGGCCATAATCCTGATTCATTGTGCTTACAACTCCTGACTCTGTTTTCATGCGCACCGGCATTTGCATTTTGCCCGTTAACTGATGCCAGTATAACGTTTTCCACGCTCTGTCGCCCATCTCGGGACTGACGCAAATGTATACAAGATTGTCGAGCTGCTGGCTTGAAAAAAAACCGCCCGCCGGCGCATACTTTTTCTCTCTTTTTCACAGTATGCGAGCACGCTACGTAAGGTAAACCTATGTCAGATTTTCTTCTGGGGGATACAGCCACATTGTCTGAAAGCCCCCCAAAAGTTGCACTGTTACTGCTTGATTTTATGAATGAAACTCTTGATCCACAGGGAAAGTCAGCAGCACGCGGTTACGCACAATTTGCCCAGCGCCACCACGCCTTACCAAACATTACCACCTTACTGCAGCATGCACGGGCACAGCACTGGCGGATTATCCATGTGCGGGTAGCTTTTTCTGCCGACTACCGTGAAGTCAGCCCACACTCACCGCTGTTTTCCGGTGCGGCAAAATCAGGTGCATTTAAAGATGGCAGTTGGGGCGGAGAGTTCTATCCGGCGTTTGCACCGCAAGCAGGGGAAGAGGTGATCACCAAACACCGCGTCAGTGCATGGTGTGGCACCGATTTAGCGTTACGGCTACGAGCGGCAGGCATCACCGAGTTGGTCATGGCCGGTTGTGCCACCGATTTGGTGGTGCAAAGTACGGTACGCGAGGCGCACGATCAGGATTTTATCTGCACGGTGGTCGGTGACTGCTGTATTGCGGCCAGTGATGATGATCAACACGCCACCCTGCGGATGCTGGCCAAAGTCGCACGGGTGCTGACCGTTGATACGCTCATTGGCATAAAAAAATCCGGTGCGTAAAAATACGGCACCGGATTGGTATTTTTCACTCACGTCAGTGAGCAGGAAAACGCAGCAAACATGCGGGTAGCACGCTCACTGGCGGCCCGCAAGCCATAGGATTAGGCTTTTGCTTTCGCCGCCGCTTTAACGATAACCGCGAAGGCATCAGCTTTCAGTGAAGCTCCACCAACTAGCGCACCATCGATATCTGGCTGGGTAAACAGCTCTGCTGCATTCGCCGCATTTACTGAACCGCCGTACTGGATGATCACTTGCTCTGCCACTGCCGCATCATGCTTGGCAATGTGACCACGGATAAACGCGTGAATCGCTTGTGCCTGTGCTGGAGTGGCTGATTTGCCGGTACCGATAGCCCAGATAGGTTCATAGGCAATCACCGCGCCCATCAGTGCCTGTGCACCTAGCGTGGTCAGTACAGCATCAAGTTGAGTGGCACAAACCGCTTCGGTTTCACCGGCTTCATTTTGTGCATCAGTTTCACCGATACACAGAACCGGAGTCAGGCCGGCTGTTTTCAGCGCAGCAAACTTTTGTGCGATGAACGCATCGCTCTCATGGTGGTAAGTACGGCGCTCAGAGTGACCAATAATAATGTACTGTGCACCAAACTCTTTGAGCATCTCAGGAGAGATATCACCGGTAAATGCACCTGCCACGTTAACGTCAACGTTTTGTGCGCCCAATACGATGGCTGAACCTGCTAATGCACGCTGGGCTTCCGCCAGATACATCACCGGAGGGGCAATGGCTACGCCACAGCCTTCAACACCGGCCAGTTCCGTGTTCAGACCTGCGATCAGATCTTGCACCATGGCTTTGTTACCGTTCAGCTTCCAGTTACCCATAACTAATGGACGACGCATGCTTGTACTCTCCA